>WTHG01000080.1:2295-7579 GCA_011523245.1 Verrucomicrobiales bacterium
CCTTTCCTGCCCAGCTACTGGCTCTCCAGTACGCTCACCAACTGGGTGGATGGCGCACGCACACTGGCGCAATTTTTCATCGGCGTACTTACAGCCAATGTCCTGTTCTTCGGCTTCCTCGGATTCACCAGCACCGGCAAAACCTTTTACCAATCCCTATCCGCCACGCTCAGCCGGGGCAGTCTGGCCGGAGATTGGAGCCAGGCCGTGTCCTTCGCCCCACGGCTGTGCGCGCAAATCATCCTGCTCGCGTGGTTCCTTCCCTTAGTAAATCTCAGCAGTATCAAGGATTTCTGGCATGGCGAATTCGCGCCTTTGGCCGAAAACTATGCGGCCCAGAAAAAATCTCCGGAAATCGCCTCCATTGATCTCGGCCGCTGGACCACGAACCAAGTAGCCCAATTGGAACCCCGGCTGGTGCAGGATGGTTTGTACGCCTTGAAACCGAGCCTGCGCCTCCTCTATGAACGTAGTGCCTCCGGCGAGATGCAGCAATTGGGGCCAGATTTGGAACATCTCATTAATGCCAATTTACGTTCCACCCTCTCCGGCTTGGACCTTGTCCGAGGCCGCAATCATCTTCGAGGCGCGGCCGCGGAGTTTGCCGCCGAACAGGAAGCGGTGTTGATGCCTGATGCGCCCGCCATGCAGATGCAAGACTTACACAACACCCCGCGCCCCACTGTCCACACCAATCATCTTTTGATTCCAGCCAGCGACACCCAACCCGAGTCCAATGCCACCTATCGACTATATTTTCGCCGCGAAGTGGAAAAGGTGGATGAAACCGACGAACTGACCGGCGACACAGTTATGGTGACCGATCACGGCAATTACTTTGAAGGCGCACTAAGCCGCGAAGATGCCAACCAATTGCGCCTCACCTTCACCAGCACCAATTTCAGTGAGCACATCCGCGGCCCCACCGCCCAGGAATTTTGGCAGCAACCCGACGCCGACCTGCCGGATACCGACCTCAACCATTGGCGGCTCACCAAGCTGGCCCCTGTGAACGAAGCCGCCGCGCCAGCCGATCAAACTATCTCGGCACTGGGCCCCATTTGGCTGGGGATCATTCCATTGCTCGCCGTGATCTCGTGGGTGCTGAATTCCCGCAGCGCCCATTTGCTGGCAGCTGGCGGCATTCTGGGAATGCTGTTCGTATTTCTCCTGCAATCCAACCAATGGCTTACTGCGTTCGGTGGCGAAGCCCCCTTGCAACGCCTCACAATGATTGGCACTGGCACCTGGATAATTCTGCTAACGGCTCTGGCACAAATCATTAGTGTGATCTGGCAAACCTCGCTGACGGTCCGCTTTCAATCCTGGTATCGCGCGCAACAGGAAAAACGCAAGGCCTTCGATTACACGCCCGGTTTCCTGGATAGCGCCCTACAACGCGTGCCGTTGCTCTCGCCAGATATACGCGCCGTGTTGCTCAAGGATATCCGGATCTTCTGGCGCGACACAGCACAATGGGGCCAATCGCTCATCCTCTTTGGTATCCTCGGCATTTACATATTGAACCTCCGGTTTTTCACAGAGCAATTCACCACACTGTTTTCCGGTGGCCGGTTTGGTGGCGATTATTTTTCCAAGCTCGTCAGTTTCATGAACCTCGCCGCGTGTGCGCTGAATCTTGCCACGTTGACCACGCGTTTCGTCTACCCGCAATTTTCATTGGAGGGCAAACGCCTCTGGATCGTCGGCCTCTCCCCGCTCGGCTTGAACCGTGTGGTTGGTGTGAAGTTCATGCTCGCCACCGGCATTTCACTGGCGATTTCCATTCCGCTTATTTGGCTTTCGAGCAACATGCTGCATTTGCCGACGGCGCAAAAAATATTTTTCTGTGGCGGCATTTCCGTGATGGCCTTAGCCCTGAACGGCCTCGCCATGGGTATGGGCGTGATGTACCCAAATCTTAAGGAGGATAACCCAAGCAAAATTGTCTCCGGCTTCGGCGGCACTTTTTGTTTGGTGGTGAGCTTTGTGTACATCGGCATGGCCGTGATGATGCTGGGCATCGGATCGCCCTTTGGATCGCCATGGCAAATTTTCGGACGCGCAGATGAAACCCAGCAGGCCCTTTACATCGGCATGTTCCTCGCCTTCTCACTGGGAGTCGGTCTCGGCCCGTTGGCTTATGGCCTTCAGCGGGCTCGGAATTATGAGCATTAACCCCATCGGTTGGGGGCTTTTTAAGAACACACCCCAACCTGTGCTTTACTTTTGCTGTTCGGCGTTTTAGCGTCCGACCCATGGCTATGTTCGATGAGCCGGATTTACTGGAGGAGGATTTTCCCGTCACCACCAAGCGCACGACTGTGATGTCTGATGATCGGGAGGAATTGGATCACCAAGCCACTTCGCTACAAACGAAGCTGGCCGAGCTGAATCGCGCCCGCGAGAAGCTGGAACGCGAGAAGGCCACCGTGGAGGATTCGCGCCGACGCTTCTCGGAATTTCAAACCGGCCGAGAGGAGATGATGCATGAGCTGACGCGCAGCCTCGGCCTCATGGAGGAAGCGCACATGGATACCCAGCGCGATGCCGAGCAAATGGCCCGCACCATTGAAGATTTGCGTGATGCCATGAGTAAGGTGGAAACCTTGGAGGAAGTGGACACGCACGACGAACAATGGAAGGTGCTGCTCACCCGCAATCTTACCACCATCGAAAACGCCCGTATGGAGTTGAATTCAGCCCGCCTGAAATGGACCCTACTCAACGGCGAAAGCGATGAGGAAGCCGGCGTGTTCTCAGCACCGGCCGCCACCGGTTCGGGCGGCATGTCCATGCCGCGGTCTTTCGGCCAAATGTGTCTTTGGGGATTGGCGCTTACTTGGCCCGTGTTATTGATTGGCGCCGGGATCCTCGCAGTCCTGTTGATGAAAGGTTAGGGGTTCATGGGGTGGTTTGGGGGCAAATCCGATGTGATGAAGTCGCGCGCGCGGGAATTGAATTCCCAAATCGAGCGGCTTGAACAGCAGATTTCAGATCTCGAACACGTTTCTACCTCCCGCAATGCCACGGAGATACGCATCACGCTGGAAGAAGCTTCACCCCTGCCAAAGGATCCGATCCTCTCGAACGATGCCAAACCCGCCGACTTGTTCCCGCCTGAACCCGATTGTCCCGGTCTTTATAATGAACAGGGCGTGCGGAAGTTCGATCTGCATGGCTTGTGGCTGCGCCTGAAGAAGACGGACACCACACCGGAGCCGACGCCCAATGAGAAGCTGGTGACTTATCTTGCGGCCGGGCGCAACCACGGATACACCGCTCTGCGCAAAGAAACACGTGTGGCACGCAACCGTTTTATTCTCCTCACGCTCGTGCTCATTATCGTGCTCTGGAGCATTCTCAGTCTGCTCATTCCACAGTTGTAAACCGGTTTGACTTGCGGCTCGTTGGTGGCGCGATAGCTTGGTCCCGTGAACTCCGCCCTGATTGAATCCGAGTTGGGACCGTTTCGCGCGCAGTTTACCGAAGCCGGCCTGGCGCGGCTTCAATTTCCCAAAGCCAAGGCGGACCCGCTGTCAGACGCCATCGATCCGCCCGCTAAGTGGCTGCACCAAACGACCTCAGCATTGCACACTATGTTGCAGGGCAAAACCCCGCGCACGCTGCCGCCGCTGGATTTCTCTGCCGGCACGGCATTCCGGCAGGCGGTGTGGGATCTGCTACTAGCCATTCCCAGCGGTACGGTGCAAACCTATGGTGGTCTCGCCTTTCAGCTCAATCAAGCCAAGGCGGCGCGCGCTGTTGGAGGGGCATGCGGAGCCAACCCGATTCCAGTGATTGTGCCCTGCCATCGAGTGGTTGGCGCTAACGGCAGTCTCACCGGCTTTTCCGGTGGCATGAAATGGAAGGTTCGCCTGCTGCGGATCGAAGGCATTGAGCTGCCGCTTCATTGACACGCTACCGCGCGATTGATAGCGTCCCCGCCTTTGTCGGGCATGAATTACAAAGACACGCTAAACCTGCCGCAGACTGGTTTCCCCATGAAAGCCGGTCTGGTGGAGCGTGAGCCGCAACGGCTCAAGCAATGGGATGCGGAGGATTTGCACGCCCGCATTCGAGACCGCCACGTACAGTCCAAAGAGACCTTCATACTGCATGACGGCCCGCCCTTCGCCAATGGCGATGTGCACATTGGCACGGCACTCAATAAAACGCTCAAGGATATCATCCTCAAGTTTCAAACCATGCGGGGCAAAAATGTGCCGTATGTGCCGGGCTGGGATTGTCACGGGTTGCCGATTGAATTCAAGGTGGTGCAGGAGCTTCGCAAGGCAGGCCGCGAGGATGCCACCCCGGCGGAGATCCGCCGCGAATGTGATGCCTACGCACGCAAGTTCATTGACCATCAACGCACGCAGTTCAAGCGCCTCGGCGTGTTTGGTGATTGGGACAATCCGTACCTGACTCTCGATAAAAAATACGAGGCCGATGAGCTGCGGCTGTTTGCGGACATCGTCGAGAAAGGCTTCGTGTACCGCGGCAAAAAGCCCGTGTACTGGAGCATCCCCTGCCGCACCGCGCTGGCCGAGGCGGAGGTGGAATATGCCGACCATGTCAGCCAAAGTGTGTTTGTGAAATTTCCGGTGGCGGACGAGGACAACACGCACCTTATTATTTGGACCACCACCCCTTGGACGCTGCCTGCCAACCTCGCGGTGGCCTACAACTCGCGGTTCACGTACAAAAAAGTGCGCGTCAATGGTGAGGCGTACATTGTTGAAAGCACGCTGCTGCCCAAGGTGGCCGAGACTTGCGGCTGGGAAAATGTAGAGGAGATTGAATCGCTCCCCGGTGATGCCGTGGGCGCCCTGAAATATCGTCATCCGTTCATCAACAAAACCGCTCAGCTCTACGCCGGCGACACGTTTGTGGAAAACAGCACGGGCACGGGATTCGTGCACGTTGCCCCCGGTCACGGTATGGACGATTATCACCTTGGCTGCGCGAACGACCTGCCCATTTACTGCCCGGTGGATGATGACGGCAATTTTGCCCACACCGACGACCTACCGTTGGCAGAGCAAATGCCCGCTGACTTGCTCGGCAAATCCATCCTCGAAAAGAACGGCAAGAGCGAGGCCAACGAGGCCGTGCTGGAATTGCTGCGCGATAAGGCCGCGCTGGTGCATCAGGAGAATTACACGCACAGCTACCCGCACTGTTGGCGCAGCAAAACGCCGGTGATTTTCCGCGGCATGGACCAGTGGTTCATCAACATCGACCACGACAATTTTCGCCAGCAGGCGCTGGACGCCATCGA
>WTHG01000080.1:7679-10520 GCA_011523245.1 Verrucomicrobiales bacterium
GGTTCATCAACATCGACCACGACAATTTTCGCCAGCAGGCGCTGGACGCCATCGACCGTGTGGAGTGGGTGCCCGACTGGGGCCAAAACCGCATCCAAGGCGCCGTCGAGTCGCGTCCCGACTGGTGCATCAGCCGCCAGCGCACATGGGGCGTGCCGATCCCGGCGTTTTATGCCGGCACGGAGCCCGTACTCGATGCGCGAATCGTACGCAATACGGCCGCGTTGATTGAAGAGCATGGATCGAATGTGTGGTTCGAGCGTGATACCGCCACGTTGTGGGCCGAAGTGAAACCTGCCGATTGGGAAGGCCCAGACCCGGATGGCAAGTCGATGGACACGCTTGATGTCTGGATTGATTCCGGTTCCAGCTCGCGCGCCGTTCTGATGCAGCGCGAAGAATTGGCATGCGATGGGGTTGCTGATGTCTACCTCGAGGGCAGCGATCAACATCGCGGTTGGTTCCAAAGCTCGCTACTGCTCTCGCTTGCCGGCAATGGTGTGCCGCCGTTCAAGACAGTGCTCACGCACGGTTTCATGGTTGATGCCGATCGCGAAAAGATTTCCAAAAGCAAACAAGGCCAAGGCGTATACGCCAAACCGCAAACCAGTGAGGCGTACATCGGCGAGTACGGCGCGGACATCGTCCGCCTTTGGGTCGCCTCACAGGATTTTCGCAACGACATCAGCGTCAGCAACGAGCGCATCAAAAAGGTCGCCGAAACCTATCGCAACCTGCGCAACGCCCTACGCTACCAGCTCAGCAACCTGTACGACTTTGACCCAGCCCAACACACGGTGGCCGACGCCGACCTCACGCCGCTTGATCGTTGGATCCTCGATCAATTCGCCGCCATGCAGCGCGATGTCACCGCTGCCTATGAGCGCTTTGAGTATCACGTGGTCTATCAGCGCATCAGCCAGTTTGTTTCCGTGGAACTTTCCTCCGTGTATCATGACTGTGTGAAGGACCGGCTATACGCTGATGCCGCCGCGTCGCCGCGTCGCCGCGCCTCGCAAACCACACTGCTGCGTCTCTGCTCCGGCCTCACCCGCATGCTCGCGCCGATCTGCGTGTTTACTGCCGAGGAAGCGTGGGAGTTTTTGCCCGGGGACAAGGCCGATTCCGTGCACCTCGCCGATTGGCCCGGGGAAACCCTCAGTCTTTCCGATAACGAACGCGCGGTGTGGGAAACTCTGTTTGCCCTGCGCGAACCGGCCTTGGCTAAACTGGAAAAGGCGCGTCAGGAAAAACTCATTGGCAAAGCCCTCGAAGCCCGGGTCACCATAACGGCCAGTCCCGAAGCACTGAAAACAGCCCGAGCCCACGCCGAAACACTGCGCGAATTGATCAATATCTCCCAATTAAAACTCACCGAAGACAGAAGCGCTGAGGCCGCCGTCTATTCTGTCACCAAGGCCGAAGGGGCTAAGTGTACCCGTTGCTGGCGCTGGGAAGAATCGGTCGGCCAACACAAAAATCACCCTGAACTCTGCACACGCTGCGTGGACGCGGTGGCGTAATTACACCTTCGGCTCCCAGCCCTTGCGGTACTCGCGGCCCCACAGTTTTTCCACAGCGGGATCATTGCCTTTTAAGCGACCCGTTTTGGGATCAACCTCGATGGCGCCGCCGGTGCGGTAGGCGATGTTGGCCAGATGAGTGAGTTGCGTGCTGATCTGCGCATCACTGATCTCGGCGTTCAGCGGCTCGTCAGTGCGGATTGCATTCAGGAAATTACCGAAGTGGAACCCGTCATCCCACTTGCCTGGATTGGCTTTTACTTCCTTGCCGCCAAGGTCGAATTGCTTGTAGCCGGCACCGTGAATTTCCAGTGAGCCGCCCTTGCCATAGAACGTACAAAACGGCCGCTTCTCCTGCCGCCGTGGATTGCAGCTGCTTTGATCCCAGCCGATGCCCACCTTGCCGAAGTCATACGTGGCATAGCCGGTGTCAGGCGTTTCCTGATCGTCATCAAAATGATAACGCGCACCATTAAACGTCACATTCTTCGGATAATCCACCTCGAGCCCCCAACGGGCGACGTCCATGAAGTGCGGGCCGTTGTTCTGCATTTCGCCACCGCCATAAAACCAGTGCCAGTGCCAGTTGTAATGCACTAGGTTATCCTTGTAGGGCCGATCAGGACACGGACCCTGCCAGAGTTCCCAGCCTTTTTTACCGAGCCACTCGGGTACTTTCACAAACTTGCCCTTACCAATGCTGCCGCGGCTGCCGCCGTAGTAGCAGCGGGCAAAGGTCGGCTGCCCAATTTCGCCGGCCTTCACACGCTCGACGCCCTCGATAATGCCCGGCTGGCTGCGGCGTTGATTGCCCATCTGCACCTTCTTTTTATACTTCTTCGCCGCAGCCACGATCAACTCCGCCTCGCGCGCGTTGTGGCTGGCGGGTTTCTCCACGTACACGTGTTTGCCCGCTTCCATCGCGAGGATGGCCATCGGCGTGTGCCAAAAATTCGGCGCGGCGATGGACACCGCATCAATCGACTTGTCATCCAGAATCCGCCGGAAATCATCGATGCCCTGCGGATCTTTCGTTTGCGGAAATTTCGCCAGCGACGTCTTTGCACGGTTCATGCCGCTGGCCACGCGCCGGCTGTCCACGTCACACAAATACGCCACCTCACAGTTGGAGGCCTCAAGATACTTAATCGCGTGCCCCATGCCACGGCTCAGGCCGATCACACCGGTGACGATTTTCTTTTGGGTATCCTTGGCCTTCAGAATGGCCGGAAAAGCGAGCGAGGCAGCAGCAGCGCTGCCCACAAATTGACGACGGGTAAGTGACGATTTCATAGGCGTGCCTCAAGGCTACGCCGTG
>WTHG01000123.1 GCA_011523245.1 Verrucomicrobiales bacterium
TTTCTTCCTGTGCCGTGATGATATCTCGGGTGATCGCTTCAGTGGAGCGGCGTTTTCCGTTTTCTCGAACAGGGATTTCCTCGCCCAGTTCAATAGTCCAACGGCCGGGTGAGGTGCGGAAACAGGCGGAAGTAAAGACCCGGCATCTGTAACGTTGGGCAAACACCGCGGGTGCAGGGCTGACGGATGTTTCTCGCCCGAAGACGGGCAGCCAAAGGCCGTGTTCGCCGGCGTTTTGATCAGCCAGAAGGCCCAATACTATGTGCGGTGTTTTCATAGCGGCCTTGAGCTGCTCGCCGCCGGTGCGGCGTTCGAAATATAGGCAGCCGGACGCTTTGCGGAGTTCGAGCATGAGCTTGGTTAAGCGTGGTTGACGGAGAGCACGGTAGGTGGTGGCGGGCTGGGCAGTGGGGGCGCCGAGGTGGATCCAGGAAAATAATTCGAAGTTCCCATAATGGCCGATGGCGAGAATGATCCGTACTTCCGGGTCTTCCTGCAAAAGGGATTCCAGTCGCTCATATCCCTGGAATGTGAGGATGTCTTGGATTTGTTTGGCGTTCATTCCGCCGGTTTGCAGAATACAGGCGTAGGTTTCCCCGAGGCGCTGGAAATGCTGGCGAGCGAGTTGAGTGACATCGTGTTGCGATTTTTCAGGAAACGCGGCGGCGATGTTTTTCCGGGCGACAGTCCGGTGGCGTTTATCCAACACCCACGCCAGTCCGCCTAGACGTCGACCCAGCCAAGCAAGTGCGCGAAGAGGCAGGCAACGGGTGCCGGCGATAATGACGCGGGCGAGATAGTAGAGGAGCGTTTCCATTAGCGAAAACAGATTTTGCGGACACAATCGTCGAAGTCTTTGGCGCCACTGAGAATCTTGATCTCCACGCGCATGTAGAAAATGGGTAGATCACGGCGATCGATTTTTGGAAATCGCACGGCATCCTTTTGGGTGGTGAGGATGACATCGGCCCGGCGTTTTTTGGCGCGGTTGATGGTATTCAGGATTTCCTGCTGGTTAAATCGGTGATGATCGGCGAAGCGTTTGGCGTAGACGAGTTCGGCGCCTTGTTGCGTCAGACTTTGCTCGAAGCTCTCGGGTTGCGCAATACCGCTCAGCGTGGCGACTTTTTTTCCTTTGAGCCAGCCAATCTGTTCGCGTTGTTCGGGATTGAAGACGTCTTCGAAAAAGAGCGGCCAATGGACGCACTCGATGATACCGGCGGTGGGGTTGTGTTTGCGGATACGAGCTCGTAGGCCGGCGGTTTCCCCGTCGCTTTTGGTAATAAAGATGGTGTCAGCACGACGAATGTGCTCGGGGGGTTCACGTAGAGTGCCGCGGGGTAGGAGGTGTTCATTTCCAAACGGTTGCTGAGCATCGACGAGAACGATGTCCCGCCGGCGCCCGGCGAGTTTCCAGTATTGAAACCCATCGTCCAACAGCAGGGTGTCGCAGCCGAAATGTTCGATGGCGTACCGGCCGGATTTCACACGGTCCTTGTCGGTCAAAACGACCACGTCCTTGAGGTTGGAGGCGAGCATGTACGGTTCGTCTCCGGCGTCTTCGGAGTTGAGTAAAAGATTTTTCCCATCAGATACCACCCGGGGTGGAACTACTTCATCCTGTAGCAGGAGTTTATTTTTCCAACGCTGGGTGAGTGGAGGTGGTTTGGAACGGTAGCCGCGGGAAAGAATAGCAACCTTGCGACCCTGGTCGGTAAGGACGCGTGCGAACTTTTCAACTACTGGGGTTTTGCCCGTGCCTCCTACGGTGAGGTTGCCCACGGTGATAACTTGTACGCCAAGGGGATGATCACGGATGATACGGGCTTCGTATAGCCAGCGTCGGCCTTTGACGATGATGAGGAACACCTTGGAAAGGCCAAAGAGTACTCCCCGGAGTAGCGCGGCCTTTTTGCCCCGGCGCTCTCCGAAGATGACCTCAAGGGCGAAGGTTTCAAATTGTTCCTGCCAGGCACGGAGGGACTCGCGCATTGAGCGAAGAGTGCCAGAGGATTAGGCGTTCTTCAAGTCGGGGAGCGGTCGGCCGGATTGTTCCACCTCTCGTCTGGCGTAGGGCCAGGTCTGGGGGGCGAGGGATGTTTCTGAAGATGCGGCGGGGGACCGGAGCGATGCGGTGGGCGGCCTTTGGGGCGGCCAGGTTCCTTATTAAAGCGGAAATGTGGGAGATTATCGAACGTGCGCGTTTGTTCAGGGGTAAGGATGCCGCGGATTTGTTTCTGCAAATCGCGATGTTCCTCGCGCAGTTGTTCACGGAACGGTTCGCCAAATTCAAAAATGCGTTGATGACTTTGTTTGGTTAGCTCCCGGAGTTGGTTTTTTTGTTCCTCACTCAACTCAAGGTGGCGATCCAGATAGCCGGATGAACGGAAAAAGACGGGCCGTGCTGGGCGTGTTTCCTTGCCGCTGGATTGTGGCTGAAATTCAGGCGTGCCGTTTTGCGGCGGGGCGGGCGTTTCGGGCACGGTTTGGCGTGTGAGCAAATGGCCCGTGCCGACTCCACTGCCGAAAATCAACAAGGTCGCTAGAATGGCTTTCCACTGATCCATCAGACCTCCTTAGCGATCGAGTGCCGGGGTTTCGATGGCCAGCATGACGATGGCTTCGAGCTCCTCATCGATCGATTGAGTTTGGGCGGTCAGTGGGGCAGAAGGGGCCGGTTGCGGCTGTGGGCCAGTCGCTTCAGGGC
>WTHG01000104.1 GCA_011523245.1 Verrucomicrobiales bacterium
GCGGCGCTCGGCGCGATGAGGAAAAGGCGCGGGCGAAGGAGCGCTTCTTCAGTTTCCGCGATGCGTTCGGTCAGTGGGATCCGAAGAATCAGCGGCCGGAAATTTGGAATCTTTACAATGCCCGATTGAATGCCGGCGAGAACATGCGCGTGTTTCCGCTCTCCAACTGGACGGAGATGGATGTGTGGGAGTACATCAAAAAAGAGCAGCTGGAGGTGCCGAACATTTACTTCAGCCACGAGCGCGAATGTTTCCGCCGCGCCGGCCAATGGCTGCCCGTGCCACCGGCGTATAAAGCCAACGGCAAGGCGGATCCCTACGAAGGCGCGCGACCGACTGAGCAGGAGGAGCACCGGACAATGGTCTGTCGTGTGCGCACGATTGCGGACATGATTTCCACGGGCATGATCGAGAGCCCGGCTGAGAACATTGATGACATCATCGCCGAGGTCGCCGCTGCTCGTGTGACGGAACGTGGTAGTCGTGCTGATGACAAAGCCAGTGAGGCCGCGATGGAGGACCGAAAGAAAGCGGGGTATTTTTAGGATGAGCGACGTGAACCAGACCATCGAGCTGCTGCGGTTTAACACTTGTGGCTCGGTTGATGACGGCAAGAGCACGTTGATTGGGCGGTTACTGTACGATTCCAAGTCCATCATGGAAGACCAGATGGAAGCGTTGGAGCGATCCGCGGATATCACTGGTGGCGGGCAAGTGAATCTTGCCAATCTCACCGACGGTCTGCGCGCCGAGCGCGAGCAGGGCATCACGATCGATGTCGCTTATCGTTATGTGGCTACGCCGAAGCGGAAATTTATCGTGGCTGATACTCCGGGCCATGTGGAATACACGCGTAACATGGTTACCGGTGCGAGCACGGCAAACCTCTCCATTGTCTTGGTTGACGCGCGCAATGGCGTGATCGAGCAGACACGCCGGCACAGTTACATCTCCGCGCTACTGGGCATCCCGCACATCGTGTTTGCTGTAAACAAGATGGATTTGGTCGATTGGAGCGAGGAACGCTTTCGTGAAATCCGAGAGGGTATTGAGGCGTTCCTGCCAAAACTCGATCTCTTCAAGGACGTGAAGTTCATTCCCATCAGTGCGCTGGAAGGCGACAATGTAGTGACCTTTTCGGACAAGACACCTTGGTACGAGGGCCCCACGTTGCTTGGCCATATCGAGTCTGTGCACATTGCCAGCGATTGGAACCTGAACGGCCTGCGTTTCCCTGTGCAATGGGTGAATCGCCCGAACAATCCGACCGATAAATCGCTGCACGATTTTCGTGGGTTATCCGGCCAAATCGCCGGCGGTATCGTAAAGGTCGGCCAAGAAGTACTCGTGTTGCCTAGCGGCCAGAAAAGCCGGGTCAAAGAAATCTGGACCTATGACGGGCCGCTTGAGGAAGCCTTTTGTCCACAATCCGTGACACTGCGCTTGGAGGATGACCTCGACATCAGCCGCGGCGATACCATTGTGGGCCTTGACCCCTTGCCCGGTCATAGCGCCGAGCTGGCCGGGCGCGTGTGCTGGATGAATCCGCGACCGTTGACGGCCGGTAAAAAATATTTCCTCAAGCACGGCACACAAACCGTTCAGGCCATGGTTACCAGCCTTGAGAGCCGGATTGATTTCGACACATTCGAGCCGGAGGAAGCCACCGAGCTGGCGATGAACGACATCGGTGAAGTGCGCATCCGCACCGCCAAGCCGCTGACCTACGACGGCTATACCGCCAACCGGTTGACTGGTTCGTTTGTGCTGGTTGACCCCGGCTCCAACGCCACCGTCGCCGCCGGTATGCTGCATTCGCCTGTAGAACAATATAAACCGGAATACACGGATTTTTCCATTTGAATGACTGGAGATTGACCTAACCACTCCAAACTCACAGGCTCACCGAAATGGCGGGGTTGGATCAGGTTAAAAGCAAAATCTCCCATCAAGATCGGTCCAAACGATTTGGGCATCCCGGGCGCATCATCTGGCTCACCGGCCTCAGCGGCGCGGGCAAAAGCACCATCGCGATGGCGCTCGAACGGCGGCTCTTTGATGCCGGCCAAAATGTCTACGTGCTTGATGGCGACATCGTTCGCGGCGGCTTGTGCGCCGACCTTGGTTTTTCGTCGGATGACCGAGCGGAAAATATCCGCCGCATCGGCGAAGTCGCCCGTATCATGGCCGATGCCGGGTTGCTGGTAATCGTTGCTTTTATTTCCCCTTTCCGCGCCGATCGGGACCGCGTTCGCGACGGCATGCCTGCGGGACGGTTCACGGAAGTTCACGTGAGCACGCCGCTGGAGATTTGCGAACAACGCGACACCAAAGGCTTGTACGCCAAAGCCCGGGCGGGGGAACTGACTGATTTCACCGGCATCTCGTCGCCGTATGAACCGCCGCCGTCGCCGGAAGTCACCTTGCCCACCGAGCAACTCACCGTCGACGATTGCGTCGATCGCATCGCGGCAGCGTTGACATAAAAAAACGGCGCGGTTGCCCGCGCCGGTGTGATTCATTTTGCCTCCGACGTTTAGCCGTTCAGGGCTTCGTAGACATTGCCGACCATGCCTTCGTTGGGGGTCAGCGTTTTTTCGCCCGGGCTCCACTTGGCGGGGCAGGCTTCGGCGGGGTTGGCGGCGCAGTGTACGTTCGCTTCCATCACGCGCACGAGTTCCTCCATGTTGCGGCCCACGTTGTA
>WTHG01000273.1 GCA_011523245.1 Verrucomicrobiales bacterium
CGGTGAAGTTTATTTCGGAACTGCTCTCTCCGGAGACATGATGGAATACAATCTAAATGGGCCGGGTATAATGGTCCAAGGTGGGTCTTACGTTGCTTCATCACCCTCAGTGGATATGGACATCCAGTGGCAAGGCTTTGGGAAAGCTTTGTTTTCCGGTGAAAGCATGTTTCTCATTCGGCTGTCAGGACAAGGCCCCGTTATTCTGAATTCTTTTGGGGCCGTCTATCCCATCCAAGTTAATGGAGAATATATCGTGGACACCGGCCACATTGTCGCCTTCGAAGAGAGTCTAAACTACGAGGTATCCAAGGCCGGCAAGAGCTGGCTCTCCTCCATTCTTGGCGGGGAAGGATTAGTTTGTAAATTCCACGGGCAAGGCACTGTCTGGTGCCAAAGCCACAATGCCGGAAGCTTCGGTGCTTCCCTCGGCCCCAACCTAAAACCTCGTTAAGCCAAAGCCATGAAAATCACCATCAACCGCAACGGGGAAAACTATGGCCCCTATTCGCTTGAGCAAGTACGCGAAATGCTCGATTCAGGCCAGGCACAACCCACGGACATGGGCCATGTGGAGGGAGAATCCGAATGGGTTCCCTTAAGCGAACTATCAAAAAATTTGCCAGAAGCAGGGGAAAAGCCGCCCGTTATCGGTTCACAGGATAGCAACACCTATACTCCAACCGGTGAGCACGAACATGAATTTCGTATCGAATGCAAACCGGACTTTAGTTATCTCACAGTACAAGTACCCGCCAATCAAACGCTCAAGGTTGAGGCATCAGCCATGGCCACCATGTCCACCAACATGGTGATGAAAACCAAAATGAAAGGCGGCCTCAGTCGGTTCCTCGGCGGGGAAAGCCTATTCATCAACGAGTTCTCTGCACAGGGCGGCTCGGCAGAAATCGGCATCGCGCCCGGCAGCCCCGGCGATATGGATCACGTGCACCTTTCCGGTGCCGACGAGATTTTCCTCCAAAGCTCCGCCTACGTGGCCTCCGGCATGCAGGTCAATGTCGATTCCAAATGGCAGGGCTTCAAGGGCTTCTTCTCCGGCGAAGGCCTGTTCCTCCTTCGCTGTACCGGCCATGGAGACCTATGGTTCAACACCTACGGCGCCATGATCGAAGTGCCCGTGGATGGCAACTACGTGGTCGACACCAGTCACGTCGTCGCCTTCACCAGCGGCCTGCAATACAACGTGGAATCAGTCGGCGGCCTAAAGAGCCTGTTTCTTTCTGGAGAAGGATTGGTTTGCCGCTTCGCTGGCCAAGGCAAAGTGTGGATCCAAACCCGCCACCCCATGGCCTTCGCCAACTGGACCTACCCGTTCCGCCCCCAACAGAACAATTAAGAATTAACGTCGCGCCCGCCCGCCAGCTGCGGGCAAATTGGAACCTCTTGGAATAAATACTGGGTTCAGCCGCAAGGGTGGTATAACCGGGCGCGGGCGCAATTTGGCCGAATCCATTCGCGGCCTCACCGAGACAGACGACAGCGTTTTGCCAGACCGTACAAGCAAACGCACCTCCCGAGTATTGGCCATGGTCTTGACGTCGTTATGATGACGAAAATCTAGCCCCCCCCAACGGAGTTCGGCCTCGCCTGAATTCCATCCGTTGCTCGAGATAAACCACTAACGGAGGCCTTTTTAAAGTACCTTTGAGATAACCAATCCATGACGGACCAACCGGCGCAGGGGGCGTTCCACGTCGTGATGCCACTTGGTAAAGGGCGCTCGCCGCACCGGCTGAAGAATTCAAACGCACCCAAGCATTGCCCGTGTGAGAGCTGATTGCGCCAGGCTCACCCGCTGATGTATCGTAGGTAATTTCCAGAGTGTATTGGCCGATGGGGGCATTCGCACGAGAAGCATTTTGGGCAATGGGGGTACCTGAAGGGTCGAGCAATCGAAAAGTGAACTGCGCGCCTCCCGGGGTACCTTCGGCCCAAGTCAGCGTTGTGTCCGAGGGCCCGTTCACTGAAAAGTTAAACAAAAGCGGATTTGGCGTAGGCGGCACTGTAAATCCTCCTCCGGCGCCGGGCTGTTGCCACAACATGGGGGGAGCCGACGTACTGCCGGGAGCCAGAGTGGGTTGCGCCCAGCCGACCAATGTAGTCAGTAGTCCCACTCCAATCGCCTGAACCCATCTCATGCGTATAATACACTCTTGTCCGAACGCCATTATTCGGTTTGCTCAGTTTACAGAGCAACTGCCGCGCCAATTTGGCTAACGCTGAACACGTCCGCTGACGAAAGAGTGTGCCGCGCGCTGCACAAACCCACTTTGGTAAGCACGATATTGAGACTTGGTAGGCCGTGTTAAGCCCACAATTGCGGTGCCGGGAGTGCGATCTGCTTGGTGCGAAGTCAGCGTTGTACCACGGCCATTCAGTTTGGATGCGATGGGAGCTAAGGACAGCGTCAATTGACGGTTCTTACGCAACATCAAACGGGCATTCACTGCACCGTTCAAATCGTATATCACCTTTTCAATTTGAGGGCCGCGCGTGTGCCTCGCTACACCCAATGGTTTCCCATCCATCAATATTCGGTGGTTATCCGTAGCAGATAACCGCGCTGTGCCGCCTGACCAAGGCGTCGGTATAACACTGACGGGCAACTGAGTAGAGCCGCCTCCTGTCGGAGGCGTCGGAGGTGTCGTCCGCCTCGCTCGCCTCGCTCGCCTTCGTCGT
>WTHG01000414.1 GCA_011523245.1 Verrucomicrobiales bacterium
AGGTACACATTGCCAATGTTGTGGAACGGCCCAAAGTAGGGGCCAAGATTGCGCTGTGGCAAATTTTGGCAAGCCGTGCCTCCCAGTAACAGGGCCGCCAGCAGGGTCAGTGAAAGAGTATTTTTCATAATTATTTATTTAAATCTGGACATAAGAAAGCTCATGTCATTGTTAATTTTTGATTGAGCCTGCTCCATATTGACAAAACTACGAATGAGTGATTCACGGTTCATTTGCACGCGGCGTTCGTGATCGGCGATTTGTTGATCGATGGAGCTGATCTGGCTGGTCAGATTCTTTTGCGTGGTTTCCAGTGAGCCATCGGAGCCCAGCAGTGTGTCCAGATAGGTGTACATCGAATTGGCCAGGCCATCGGTGGTGGTGGTGAACAGGGATTTGACCTGCCCTAGGTTTTCGCTTAGTGCCGTCTCCAACGTGCTGGAATCAGAAAGCGACAGTTGGTTGGAGTAACCACTGGAAGTGTAGCCGATGGATTCCAACCGGGTAATGGTACCGGTCAGGCCATCCACGTTCTCGATAGCTTTCGTGCGGATATCCCCGGAAATGGTCATGGAAACCAACGATTCCCCGGCCAACACGCCAAGCGTCACTTTGCCATCGGCATCGGTGCTGCTGGCTGTTTGGGTTTTGATCAGCGACTGCACCTTGTTGATTTGGGAGATGAATCCGGCGATTTTATTTTTAATGGTCTCCGTGTCCGCTTGAACGGAGACAGTGGCGATCTTTGGTGAACTGCTCATCAGATACACGTCACCGGTTTGCGCACTGGTCAGGTCTACGGCGTTCGTGCCGGATTCCGCGTTTGCCTTCGTAGTGTGCAGCGTATAGCTGGAGCTGGAAAGTACGCGCACATAATAAGTGGTATTGGTCGACAATCCACCGGGGATCGTGCCTGGGCTGTACACCGTGACGGCCTCACCCGTGCTGTATCCGTGCGAACTCTCGGTGGTGACGGTTTCACCGGAGGTATCCACGCTGCTGATTTTCGAGGCACCATTGGCTTTGGTGGCGGTCACCGCGAGGCCTTGGATGCCGGAACTGTTGCTGTCGATCGTGTTGCTTTTGCTCTCCAACGGGCCGGCGTCATTGACCTTATACAGTAGGTTTTTACCGCGGGATAACGCCCCGCTGTTAGCGGTGAGCAATCGCGTCTTAGCCAAAAAATCCCCGGTTACATCCTCTAATGTGATGCCCACATCGCCGGTGGTTTTATTGGTCAGCAAAAAGCGATCATTCACCGGATCATAATTGGCATACACGCTCGCCTCGGAGCTGTTTATATTGTCCAAAATATCCGTGATGGTGGCAGAGCTATCCCAGGAAATGGTCGTGCCATTGATTTTGAAGGAACCGCTGGCAGCTCCGGCTCCATCGGTGAAATTGGCATTGGCCGGCGTGACGCTGATATCAATGCCGCCCAGCTTGCCGCTGCTTGTGATGCTGGTCGTGCCATTGGCATTCAGGCGCAGGGCCTGCAGAAAGTTGCTGGTATCCGTGGCAGATCCTAGCACGATTTCCGAGGAATCGGTAAAGGTCACCTTGTCGCCGCTGATTGAGTAATCGAAGCTGCCGCCTACGGCTGTTTTAATGGCTGCCAGCGTGGTAGTCAGGGAATCATCTGTACTTACCGTTACTTGTTTGCCTTGCACGGTGACCGTGCCGCCGGTGACGGTAATCGAAAAACCGCCTGAACTCATTGCTGAACTGGTGCTTACCGCGGCGCCCACATCGGTGGCCCCCAGCTGCTTGGCCGAGGTGGCCAATTGGAAGATTTCAAAATTGTATTCGCCTGAAGACGTGCCCGAATCAGCCGTGGCCGTGGTATGTGTTTCACTACTGGTCACTTTACGGGTATCGAAAAAGGACGTGTCCTTTAGTTTTTCCGATACGGTTTTGAGGGAAGTCAGTTCGTTCTTCAAACTGGTGAAGGCCGCATTTTTGGCGCGCACGCCCGCCTGCTCGGTGCGCATTCGACGCTGCGGCGCTCGTTCCACATTGGTGAGCTGATCCACCATGCTCTTCCAGTCAAAGCCGGAAGCCAATCCTGATACGTTTAAATCCATACGCGGTTCATGGGGCAACTACACAACCCCACGGAAACACAGCAAATGGAATGCCAGAATGCTGGCTAATAAACGCAGTCCAGGTGAATGGACTGACCGCAAGCGCAGTGGACCTGCACCCGCTTGACGGTATCTCCTTCGCGTTCGAACTCAATGGTGGGTTGGCCATCAAGGGACGGCTGATCGCCACCGGTGTTTAGTTTGATTTCCGGCAACGCCACCCGGGTGGGGGCATTGTTGACGGCGGCTGCAATGGCGTTGACCGCAGAATCCAGTGCGGCCTCCGCCAGCTGGCCCTGAAGAATTTCCCGGATTTCCCCGGGTAAATCCACCGCTTCAGCCGGCGTTACTGGGGCTGGCGCGGCCTGAGGATTGGTGGGAGCTGAGGTTTTTTCGCCATGCTCTACAAATTTCGGGAAGGGGCGGGCATCCAACTCGCTGCCAAAAGGGGTAAATCCTGCGTCCGTCATGATCTTCGCTTTCGTCTTACCGCGGGCGTACCATGATGCTTACGCGGTTGTGATAGGGATGCTCTAGATTGCTGAGTTGATCCTGTAGCGGACGGCGATTGCCATAGCCGGTCACTTTTTGGAACTGGTAAGGCTTCATTCCTTCG
>WTHG01000155.1 GCA_011523245.1 Verrucomicrobiales bacterium
GACTAGAAAAATCAAACTCATGCAGCGGCTGCCAGTCATGCCGTGCACCACGCAGATCATCCCACAACTTCACCACTATTAATTCGTATTCCTGTGCCTTGACCTCATCACCCCACGTGTTCCGATCCATTTCCTCGCGTGACTGGGTAGCCGTCCGAATCTGTGCTTTTAATTTTTCCGTGGCACTGCCTTCCTCACGAATCAGTTTCCCCTCCTGAAATTCCATAATGAATTCCTCGAGACCATCTTCCGAGCGTTCACGGTGGACTCCATGCTGCACACCCTGTTGCCAGTGACCTTCTAGCTTCAGCTCGCCGTTAAGGTGCCATTCTCGTGATACCCCATGCATCATTCCCGCCTGATAACTCTTTTCCCTCAATGGCTCCCCGTTGGGCCATTCCTCGGTTACCACGCCACTATACGGAGCCCCAGTAGCCTTAAGGCGAAGTACCCCTTCGCGCATTTCCACCTGATCAACGGTCACCCGGGGCACTGGAGTTTCAGGAGCCTCACCCGAACGTCGACAGGCCGAAAACCCGAGTAACAAAAAAATAAAAAGAAAATAAATCGGCCGCATGTTAGGGTTTCACAACATGTACTTGATTGATCCTTGGATTGCTCCAGCGGAGCGGCTCACGCCCTGGCTGTTCGATCAATACCGCCTCCACCGCCGCAACTTGCCCCAACCCAAAGTGGATACGGGCTGGGTGCTGCGCGTTATATGAATCGCCGGTCACAACCGGCATCACCTGAGTTCGCTCTTTTGTCTTCAAGGTCACTATAGACCCCACCGGATTATGGGCCGGATTAAATTGCACTGCCAGCCAATTACCCGGTTCCGGCATTTGGTTGCGAACCAAATGCAAATAATGCTCGGCACGCCCGGTTCGGTGACGGTCGGTGAGCTGGTCCATTTGTACAACCATCAAGTCGGTTAACCCATCGGCATCCAAATCCGCAGTCACCACTGAACGGCTATCAAACTCAAATCCCACACCAAGTAAATAGCCAACATTCAAATAAATTCCATCTCCTTCATTGAGTAACAAGGCGTTATGTTCATAACCGTTCCATGAAACATCCTTGCCCAATCCTTTCATGCATCTATTATATACTTCTTGCATAAGAAGCGTTTCTGAGGAGCCTCCATCTCGAATATCATGCCGCCAGAAGGTGGTGCAATAATCCTGCGCAGAACGGGCACTGAGCATCCCGTTGGCCACATAAAGATCCCGATCACCATCGTTATCAAAATCCCATCGAGAGCACCCCCAAGACCACCCCGTTCGTGCCAACCGATCATTGTAGGCCGCTTGACGAAACCGTCCTTGGCCATCTCCCAACAACAATCGATTTCCATACCCCATATCCGGCGCAGCATCCAAATGTTCAAACCCCTTTTTCCCCAACCCCAAACCGGCCAGACGACGGGCGGTTGTAGAGCCCATTCCTACCATGTATATATCTAGCGAACCATCCCCATCAAAATCGGCCACGGCATGGCTCATCCCGAAGCTATGGCGGGTTTTACCCAATTGATCGGTGATATCCCGAAACTTCCCTTTCCCTTGATTTTCGTAAAGATCAATCCCTGCGAAATCACTGATCACCATCAGATCCAAATCCGAATCTCGATCCCAATCAACCCAAGAGGCACTATAGGTACGACGCCAGCGTTTGGCCGCCAAACCAGCCTGTTCAGTGGCATCCACAAACCGTCCTTTGCCATCATTTAGCAATAAAGCCGCTGGAAATCCGTCATTTGCATCGTAATAAGGCGTTGGCATTTGTCCGCCGCCATAAGGCGTCTTGTATTGGGCAACAAACACATCCAAATCACCATCGCCATCGGCATCACCAGTCGCCACACATTGCGGAAAGGCAAATTTTATAGGGCGGCTTTCCACAACCGCCGCTCGCTCAAACCCAATATCGTCAATCTTCCCTGGGAAGACCACAGGCCAGCCATCCGGCGCAATGGCAAACCAATCAAGCTGCCCATCACCAGTGAATTCCCCCAAAGCCCCCGCTCGAAAGCGTAAATTTGAACCGGAAAGCAACGGTTGTTTCTCGAATTGAAATCCTCCTCGATTTCGATACAACAATCCGCTGCCACCCAAAATAATTTCTGGCAATTGATCTCCGTCCAAATCCTCCACTAGCATAGGAGCGGGGAAAACGCTCGCTCCTTCTTGCCGGCGCAACCCCGCCACATTGGGGTCATCCAACGTCAAATCTTTCACCCCTTTCACCGTAAACGCTGTTTTTCCGGAGCGTTGCCATACTTGCATGGATTCCACTACTCCTTTGCGGGGACGTTTTTGGAGGTCCCAAGTGACTCGCAAGGTTGCCTTGATGATCATCCGTTTTGCCGGTTGCTCCATTCGAATATGAAGTCGAACTTTGAAAATAGATTCAGGTGCATTTGGATCCGGCACAAATGTTTCCTGATGCCATTCCGATTCCTCTAAAAACCATCCCATCTTTTCCCAAACGGCCACCTGATCTTGCCACTTATTCCAATCCCAAGAACGCGAAGCTTTACCGCCTTGGCGCTCAATAATTCCCCAGCTTCGTTGTGCCTCCCCCTCAAGTTGCGGAACGGTGAGATTCTGAAAAGCAAACCCTCTGACGACTTCCCACGGTTGGTTTGCTTCTCGCAAATCATCCCAAAGCCGTACAAATACTTGTTCATGCT
>WTHG01000221.1 GCA_011523245.1 Verrucomicrobiales bacterium
AGACGCAAGCAAAGATTCACCCCGCGGCCCGGGAAGGCGCGCGGGGTGAACGTGATTGGATGGGCTGGCCGGTTATTTCACGGTCAGCACGCCGCGCATCATCATGGCGTGACCTGGGAAGGTGCAGACATAGGGGTAGTTCCCCGGCTTGGTCGGCGCGGTGAATTCGATCACCTCTTCCTTGCCATGGTCAATGAGCTTGCTGGCCCAAATGATATCGGAACTCTTCGGCACAAACCCCGTCTTGAATCCCTCGGCCCCCATGGCAATGGCGGCAGCGGCTACGGCTTCGAGTTTGCCGGGTTGCACCAGCACGATATTATGCGGGAGAAAGTCCGGGTTGGCGAAGGTGAGCTTGATCTTCTTGCCGGCTTTCACCGTGAGTTTGGCGGTATCGTATTTCATCTGCTCGACGAGAGTGCCGATGCGAATGGTGGTGAGCTCCGGAGTATCCGAGAGGATGCCGGATTTCTTTGTCTCCACGGGTTTCTCCTCGGCGATCTCGTTGTTGGCCGCGGCGGAGGTTTCCCAGAACTGCTTCACGGTGGCGGCGGCCACGCGGGCATCGGCCACGGGGGAATCAAGCAGGGCCTTGAGCAGGGCCTCGTTTTTCACGTTGTGCTGCTGATGCAGCCAGAGGGCCTCCGTCAGGTGATGGGCGTCCTCAGCTTTCTTGGTATCGAATTGCTTGGTCCATTTGGCGAGTTCGGCAACCACATCAGCGGTCTTGCGTTCGCTCAGCTCGATGCGCGCGCGGTAGCGCGTGAGGTTGGTGCGTTCCTTGAGCAGGTCGAGCAGCTTGGCGATCGGTTCGCCGTCCACCTTCACGGACGGCATCAGCTCGCGGCCTTCGTGGGTGATGCGGTACACGCGGCCGAACTCATGGTCGCGGCTGGGGTCACGCACGTTGTGCTGCATGTGGCCGATGATGATGTTTTGCCAGTCGGACACGTACATGGCACCGTCGCTGCCAATCTCGAAATCGGTCGGGCGGAAGTTGCGGTCTTTCGGTGAGAGCAACAGGTCTTCCTGATCCACGCCCCAAATATCCCCGGGGGAACCGCCGGGTTTCTTGTTGGCGTCGTTGGGATCGGATTTCTTCACGGTTTCATACTCATCACTGAAGCCGTCGCCATCGCTGTCCTTGCCCTGCGTGGAGTGAACCATCTTGTACTGCTTGATGCCGAGGAAGCCGATGGAGTTGAGGATGAGGAAGTTGCCCTGATACTTGTCCGGGAAGTGCGGGCTGGAGATCACGCCGTTGGCGGGCACGGGGCGCACGGTCTTGTTTAACACGGCCTGCATACGGAATCCGCCACGACCGTCCGGGCGCACTTGATAGGCGCGACCGCCGGTACCGTCGGTGGCAAAGTGGTAGCCCCAGTAGTTGAAGCTGACACCGTGGGGGTTGGGGCTGTTGTTGGCGTGGAAGCTGAACTCGAAGGTGCGCGGGTTAAACCGGTACATGGCGCTGTTGCCGTGCTGTTGGTTTTTGGTCCAGGGCGTTTCCACATTGCTGACGTGGAACACGCCGCGTTGGTAGTAGAAGTTGCCGTCCGGGCCGTACACGAAAGCGTTGGCACTGTGGTGGGTGTCGGCGCTGTCCAAGCCGTGAAATAGGCGGATGCGCACGTCGGCCACATCGTCGCCGTCGGTGTCCTTCAGGAACAGGATGTCCGGCACGCTGGCCACGATGACGCCGCCGTTCCAGAATTCAAATCCGGTGGGGTTGTGCACTTTGGCGAAGGTGATGGCCTTGTCCGCCACGCCGTCGCGATTCTCATCAGGGAGGATCAGCAGGCGGTCGTCCATTTTCTTGAGCGGTTCCCACTTGGGGTAGGTGGGCCAGGTGGCGGCCCAGAGGCGGCCCTTGGTATCCACGGCCATCTGCACGGGGTTGGCCATTTCGGGAAACATTTCCTCGGAAGCAAAGACATTCACCTTGAGGCCCTTGGCCAGTTGCAGTTGGGCGGCGGTTTCGTTCGGGGAGATGTAAATCTTGTTACCTTCTTTCTGGGCGTTACTGCTTCGGGAGCCGCCACCGACGTTGGTTTTCACGCCGACCGGCTCGGGCACATTGGAATCATCCACCTTATAATCGGTGTTGCCGTTAGCGTGGGCCCAGACTTTTCTGTCGCGGTTGGCGACCATTACGTCGATCATATCCAGCTCGTGCATCAGCACGTCGCCGTTGGATTGGCCATCGACAAACTTGAGTCCAGCGCGGCTTCCCCAAACGTCATTACCATCGGTGGCGCGGTAGCGGTTGTGCCAGTGCCAGTTCTTGTCCAGCACAGCCTCGCGGATACTCTCCACTTTCTTGGTGTCCTTGCTGACTTCCAGACCGAACACTTCTTTCACCAGATGCTGGGCGATCAGCTGGTTGCCGCGGCTGTTGGGGTGGATGCCGTTGAGGGTAAGCGGCTCCTTGTTCATCATGTAAAGATGCTTGGTAACGTGGAAGAGATCCACGTAGGGCAATTTATATTTGGCAGCGGCCACTTCGGCGGCGCCGGCGTACTGCATGAGGCGGGCGTTGTTAGCCTTGCCGTCAGGCAGGTTGGGGGTGTTCAGGTTTTCGTGCATGATCGGCGCACAGATCACCAGTCGCGGGGCCCCTTTGCCGCTGTAGTTTTGCTTTAAGGTTTCAGCAATCCACTTCTCCATCTCCTGTGTGAAACGGGCAGGATCGTTGTCGTAGGATTCGTTGTAGCCCCAGAAGGCGATGATCACGTCGGCCTTGGAGATTTTCAGGTATTCTTGGGCGTTGATGAACCCGCGGTTGCGCGGCCGGCTATTGACCTTGTCGCCAGAGAAGCCGTGGTTGCGGAAGGTGATTTCGTGCTTGGGCAGGGCTGCCTGTACGTAGCTTTCCAGCCAGCCATGATGCTGCATGCGCTCGGCCAAGGTGTTGCCGATGAGCACGACGCTATCGCCTTTCTTGAGTTCCAGTTGCGCCGCGCCCGCGGTGAGCGAGAAGAGGGCGCACAATCCAGTGATGAGGAGTTTCTTCATAAAGTGAAAAGTGAGTGGGTTGTTTGCCATGCGCGGCGGATTCCGTCCAGTGCGTTATTTGCCGTATACCTACAGTTCGTGGATGCTCCAGAATTTGCCCGGGCAACGGTCGGCTCCTTGATCCGTTTGGTAGGTCTTGGACGCGAAACTTTGCTAATTGCTTCACACCGAGCGCGGGAAAGCCTGTTTTATGGACGGGATCAAAGGTTCGGAGCGCCCATCACTCTTTCAGCGCGTCCAGTTGGCCTTTCACGCGCTTCGTATTTGGATGGTTTGGGCCCAGTTTCTTGAGGCGAATCGCATAGGCTTTCTCCCAATACTCCTTGGCCTTGGCCAGATCTTTCTTGGCTTCATAGACATAAGCCATGTTGTAGTAGCTGCCGGCCACATAAGGATGCTCCGGTCCCAGTTGTTTGAGATCAATCGCCAGTGCTTTCTGGTAATGTTCCAGTGCCTTGTCGTACTCGCCCTTCTTATCGTGCAAGGCCCCGATGTTGTTATAGGTGCTGGTCACATCAGGATGCTCCGGCCCCAGTTGTTTGAGATTAATTACCAGTACTTTCTGGTAATACTCCTGTGCCTTGTCGTACTCGGCCTTCTCATTTTGTACATTTCCGATGTTGCCATAGGTGCTGGCCACATAAGGATGCTCCGGCCCTAGTTGTTTGAGATCAATCGCCAGTGCTTTCTGATAATGCTCCAGTGCCTTGTCGTATAGGCCGGCATAATCCAGGGCTAAACCCAGTTGATTGTGCAGTTAGGATAATTGCACCCAGCTGGGCATGGGCTTGGCTTCTTCGGCGGTCAGTTCCTTGGTGTACAACCGCACCGCTTCCCGATAATTGCCGGCCTCATGGGCCTTTAAGGCCGCTTCTATCCCGGGCGTCAACGTGGCCTCGGCCTGCTGCTCAGGCGCTTTCTTCCCGCAGCCCAGCAACACCATTGTCACAACCATGACCAGAATCTGCTTCATGCCCACAGCGTACGTCTGTGCCATGATCGGTCAAACCCATTCACAGAAAGACATGCCTGATTTTTCCTTTTGCCCTTTGGGGAGGTCTGGTTTCATTCGCGCCACACGTCATGTCTGAAGAACACAATTTCTTGCATCACATCACCGGCTCATTTGCCCAACCAGCGGCGGAGAATCCCACGGTGGAAATGGTCGAAGCCGCTTATCGCCATCATGGGCTGCATTATCGTTATCTGAACACCGAGGTGCCGCCCGAGAAGCTCGCCGATGCCGTGGCCGGCGCGCGTGCAATGAATTGGGCGGGCTTTAACTGTTCCATCCCGCACAAGGTCGCCGTCATCGAGCATCTCGATGGGCTCGGCGAATCGGCCAGCGTCATCGGCGCGGTGAACTGCGCCGTGCGTCGCGATGGCCAATACATTGGCGAGAACACCGATGGCAAAGGGTTTTTGAAGAGTCTGCAGGAGGTGGTGGATCCGGCCGGTAAAAAGCTGGTGATGTTTGGTGCCGGCGGTGCCGCCCGGGCCATCGGCGTGGAATGCGCCCTCGCCGGTGCGGCGCACATCACGGTGGTGAACCGCAGTGCGGATCGCGGCAATGAACTGGTCACACTTCTAAACGACAAGACCCCCGTCACCGCTGTACTGGAAGCCTGGGATGGCGACTACACGGTGCCCGCCGGTACAGACGTGGTGATCAACGCCACCAGCATTGGTCTGGCCGATGCAGAGGCGAAGCTCGCACTGGATCTTAATACGCTCACGGCCGAGATGGTGGTGGCTGATGTGATTCCCAACCCGCCTCGTACCCAGCTCATTCGCGATGCCGAAGCCAAAGGCTGCACGGTGATCGACGGCCTCGGGATGTTGGTGAATCAGGGCATCACCGGCATCCAGTATTGGACCGGCGAAACCGTGGACGGCAATGTGATGCGCGCGCGGTTGGAGGAGTTATTTGGGGCGGCTTGACGGTTGTAATGTCCGGTCGAGGAAAGCCTTCACCACGGCGTTGCGTTGGGCATCATAAAACATCGCCCCACCATGGGCGGCCCCGTGAAGAACCTCGAAGGCGACATCGAGCTGCAGGGCTTTGTAGCGCCCGTGTAGTTCGTGCGCTTGATTGATGGGCATTTGCGGATCCTGATCACCGTGCAGCAGCAGCAGGGGTGGATCGTTTTTATCCACGTGAAACACCGGGCTGGCGAGCTGGGCCAGTTCCTTCACCTGATCCGGCGTATCCCCAAGCAACAGCTTCAGTGCCGGCACGCGGACGCTGAGGCCATGCGGGGTGGATTGGCTGAGGATACTGGTCAGGTTGCTGGCGCCGTAGTAGCTCGCAATCGCCTGGACGTCGGAAGATTGATCGGCATGCCCGCCAACGGTGCCTTCCAAGGCCTTTACGCCGTTGCTGGTGCCGATGAGCGCGGCGAGATGGCCGCCGGCGGAATTGCCCGCGATGCAGATGCGATTCGCATTGTAGCCGTACCGGGACTCATTGGCGCGCAGCCAGCGGATGGCACCTTTGCAGTCGTGGATCAGCGCGGGAAATTTCGCCACCGTGCTCAGGCGATAATCGATACTGGCCACCGCATAGCCGCTTTCCACCAGCGCCGTGAGTGGCATGAAATCCTTGCTGCCCGCACGCCACGCGCCGCCGTGAACCCACACGATGAGAGGCGCGTTCTGGGCGGCCGGCAAATAGAGGTCCAGCGCCAGGGCGTGATTATCGACCTTGGCGTACTGCAGGTTCGTGATTTTCTTGAACGGAGCGGCGGACATCGTGAAGGCGGTGAGGGCGGACAGCAGCAGGGCAGGCAGGAGGCGCATGTTATTTCCCCTTTGAATCCCGGCGTTCCTGCGGGCTTTTGAGATCGTACTTGTCGTAGAGGCGTTGCCAGAAGTCGTTCCAGTATTTGTCGTAATAATCATTGGCGGCCACTTTGATGTGCGGCAGATCCTCGACCACCGGCGCCTTGGCAGGGTCATAGTTTTTTAAATGCGCCTGACCGGCACGGTCACGCGGGGAGACGAAGCGCCAGTCGGGTTTGCCGAGCACGTCCTCGCACAGCTTGGCTCCCATGGGATCATATTTGATGAGCTGCGCGCGGGTGTGGATATGGTTGTGATCTTGGTCCATGGTACGGTTGGTGTTGAACCAGCATTGGTAAATCTCCGCCCAATACTCGGCACGATTGCGCGAGGCGTAGCAGCGTTTGGGGCCGCCAAAGGCGATCAACACCTTGTCCATGCGCGCCACTTTCACTTGCGCGTTGGCTTTCTTGCCGTTCACCAAAATATCGCCCTCGTTCAGAGCGCGCTTGAGCAGCTCGGGCGATTCTTTCGGGAACCATTCTTTTAATTCAGCCAGCAAACTCACCGGCTTCTTGCTGGTCACACGGCGGAAACGTTGGGCGGCGCGGCCGTCATTCCAAATACCAGTCTTGGCGACGTTCTCGAAGGTGGCGGTCAGGCGTTTTTGTAGAGACTCATCAAAGCCCGCGCCGTGCACCACATGACCGAACTCATGCACGAGGATGCTCTCCAAGCGCATGCCGCCCTCGTACTCCATCACGTCTTCCTCGGCAAACACGACCGTCGGTCTTGTGCCGATGCGCGTGAGAAAACCGCGCCGCCGCCAGTTATAGAAGTCCAGCTCCTTGCCGGTCTTGTCCGTGGTAAACTGCGGCAGCTGTGAGGTTTGCTCGTTGTGGCCGATCAACAGGCAAAGCACGCGCTGCTTGCGGATGCGCTCGGCGATCTCGGGCTTCAGGCCGCGCATCAGCATATCGAATTGATAGGCCGTCTCCCGATGCGCCACATCGGCCACGCGCCCGGAGGTGACGATCAAAATGCCCTGAACCTCCGTCGCCTTTTTGTAAAAGCCGGTGTCCAGCTTGTACTCGCGCGCCTGCGCCTCGGTGAGTGATTTCACTTCGAACTCCGCCGCAGCCAACGGCAACGCGAGCAACCATAACAGTAATCCGGTTTTCATTTTAAAACGCATTCAGTTCACCTACGGCACAATTGGTTTCAGCGCCTTGCCTTCTTGATCCTGCGGATACACGGCGCCGTGTTGCTTCAGTTGCGCCGCCAAACCCTGCATCATTTTCTTGAGGATCGCCGGATTGTCTTTGGCGACGTTGGTGGACTCGAAGGGATCTTTCACCAGATTGAACAGTTCGTAGCGTTCGCCGCCGGATTGCTCCTTACCACCGAGCGGCGGGGCCTTCGGAAAGTTGTGGTAGATGACCTTCCAGTCGCCGTCGCGCCAGACGGTGAAATAATTGCTCCGGTGTGGGCCGTGCGGGTAATGCATGAGGAACTGTTGTTGCCCGAGTTGATCGCGGCTGCCGGTGATCGGCACGAGAATGGACCGGCCGTCGATCGCGTGCCCTTTGGGCGACTTGGCCCCGGTCAGTTCGAGCAGAGTGGGGAAGAGGTCGGTTACGTTGGCCACTTGTGGCAGGATTTGGTTGGCTGGAATCGCGAGACGTTTTTGGTGGGCATTATCGGCATTGCGCTTGGCCCAGGCGGCGATGAAGGGAACGCGCATGCCGCCTTCGTAATGCGCACCTTTTTTGCCCCGCAATGGCGCCGCGCAGGCGACATCGTGTTGATGGCCCAGCGGCGCATCCGAGCCATTGTCGCCGAGGAAAATCACCAGCGTGTCTTCCGCCACACCGAGTTTCTCAAAATGATCGAGCATGTCGTTGAGCGATTTGTCCATACCCGCAATGAGCGTGGCGAAGGCCTGGGCGTTTTTGGATTTGCCGGAGTCCGCATAATGGGCGGCAAAGCGCGGGTCGGATTCAAACGGCGAATGGACGGCGTAATGGGAGAAGTGCAGGAAGAACGGCTGCTCGCTCTTGACGATCTCGGTGATGTGTTTCTTGGCCTCCAGGGTCAGGGCCTCGGAAAGAAAGGTTTTCGAGCCGTGATATTGGTCCAGATGCGGCACGGCATGGTGCGAGCGGCGCGTGCCCTTGCCGTAATTTTTCTCCGCGTAATAACTGCCCGGTGCCCCGAACGACGCGCCGCCCACGTTGATGTCGAACCCGAGATTCAACGGCTCCGATCCTTCGCGTCCGTTCGGTCCAAAGTGCGCTTTGCCGACGTGGATGGTTTTGTAGCCTTTGGTACGGAGCACGCCCGGCAACGTCACGTCGCCCTTCTTAAGGCCGGGCCAGTTCCAGCCCTCCGGCCCGTTGGTTCCGCGATTGTTACCGCGCGGGTTTATCCAGTTAGTCGCCCGATGGCGCGCGGCGTTTTGCCCGGTCATGATCGAGATGCGCGTCGGCGAACATACGCTCATTGCATAAAACTGATTAAACCGAATGCCCTGCTTGGCCAGACGCTCCATTCCCGGCGTGCGGTAGTAATTATTCAACGGGTACCGTTTGGGTTTGCCCTTGGCATCTGTAAGAAAAGGCACGGAGGTGTCCATTACACCCATGTCATCAATCAGGAATACCATGATGTTGGGCAGCTTGGCCGCCGAAAGGTTGGGCAAGCTGAGAACGAATAAAGCAACGATCGTGAGGAATGTTTTCATAAACGGCTGAAAACGATCCTCAGCCGAGCAGGTTCGCGGGACAAGATTATTTTGGGTGAGGCCAAACCGAGTCCGGCCAATTGCATCTGCCCGGCACCATGAACACGCGCAGGGCCTCCTCCTTCGCATTCTTACCGTGGCTTAGGGCAGTAATATTTCTCATGCATTACCCCACGGCCCGCTCCGGAGCAATTATTTGAATATCTGGCGCGACGGCGACTGCAAGGTCATCGGCAATGACTAGAATTATGTATCGATTAAAGCCTTCAGGTTATTTTATCCTAAGATCGTAACACGCCATTTCATAGCTGTTGCGAACAAAAAGAAATCCCTGATAAAGGGCCGGATAGTTCCATGTGCGACCGCCTTCAAGGGCTTTAAATTTAGCCTTGGGCACAAACTCGTTTGGGTTCATTTCCACCAAGGCTAGATCACCGGCGTCCCCAAGAATAATCAAGTGACCAGATGCGGCGATGATTTGACCATAACCGAATTTGTCTCCACGCCATTTTAGAGAACCATCCTTGGCGTTTAGGCAAACAAGTCGATTTTCATTGAGACCGTATAAATGGCCTTCCCAAAAGATCGGACTGGAGAACTTCGTTTTTAAGGATTTACTCTTCCACAAAGACTCGGTTTGTATGGCTCCATTTTTAGGGATTATTCTAAATGCTTCAGCTCCTGTGCCATACCCAGCAGATATGAGTACGATGTCATCGGCTAATCGGGTTGGTTGGGCTATGTTATAGTTGTTCATGAATATTTTCCATGGATGCGACCACATGAGTTTGCCATCACTCGGATCTAGAGCAGCTACTTTGTCTTTAAGCGTAATAATCAAATGCTCTTGGCCAAGCAGCTTTAATAACACGGGAGTTGCATAGGTTTGTGTGCCGTTGAGGTTACTCCATAATTTTTCTCCAGATTTCTTATCCAAGGCGACTACAGCATTATTGTTTTCGCCGCCCGGAGTCAGGATTACTGAATTCTCATAAATGAAAGGGGAAGCTGAGACACCCCAATAGGGAACTTCCACCTGATTTTCTGTCAGGAGATTTTTTTTCCAAACAATTTCTCCCGTGTTTGCTTCAAGGCAGTTGAGGTGTCCTTTAGCGCCAATTGAATACAAGAAGTTTTCATCCCAGATTGGAGTACTGCGTGGACCTATTCCGCCAAAATACTCCTCAAACTTGGCTTGGTATTCATGAGTCCATTTAACTCGTCCGGTGTCGGTTGAAAATGCCACGACGACCTCATTGTCATCTTGTTGTTCAATACTGAAGGCAATGCCTTGTGCAATTGCAAACGAGGAGTGCCCGCCGCCCACCAATTTCCTCCAAAGAAGCGGTGGGCCTTTTTCCGGCCAATCGGTTAGGACCGCTTTGTTTGGGTAGATTCCGTCACCATTTGGTCCTCGAAAATAGTTCCAGATGGCATTAGTTCCGTTTTCATCATTGAGGTTGCTTGTTTCAGCCGAGTCGTTTCGTTGGTCCAATTCTCTCTCCTGGCGCAATTCATCCATATTCGGCCCGGATTTTTTTAGTACTATTTTGGGAATTCCTGCTCCACGCCATTCTATGAGATTAGTGCAGGCTACCCACAAAAACATGAGGCAAATGGCTAGTAGCCCGAGTATTTTTAGTTTTGGTTTCATCTTGATGCCTTCTCAAAGAGGTAATGACTCACAATCCATTCCTTACCGCTATCAGTCTTCCATAATTCAGCACAGGCCATAAAAAAAATCCGCCAGTAGGCGAACCATTTAGTTGTTTGGTTTGCACCGTAAGTTTTTTTGAAAATTTCTCGAATCTCAGTTTCATGCAAATCCATGTTTGTCAGCCAAGCTTCGGCAGTTTTGGAATAGTGAATGCCGTTTACCTGCCATTGTTTTTCTATGGTTAAATCCTCACTGAAATGAC
>WTHG01000350.1 GCA_011523245.1 Verrucomicrobiales bacterium
AAAATTTTATTTGGAAACCGGTAAACTCACTTGGCAAGCCGAACTCTCGATGGCCACCGGCGTCCTTGGCGTGGGCTTTCTCCTCTGGCTACTGGTTGCCACGTTAAAAACCGAAACCCAACAACAAACCAGCCTCGTCCCGGGCATTGCTCGCTGGACCCTACTGGCCAGCGCCCTGCATCTGGTCTTCATGGGCGGCGCCGGCTGGCTAAACCGGGAGGACTGGGCCGCGGCAAAGGGATTGCCCGCCATCACCCTGTTGGCGTTCGGCTTAGCTTTGGCCGGGATCGCTCTGAAACAAGTTGGCACGGAACGTGACCCGGCCCATTAACTGAACATCTCATCAACGGGCTGCTCCAGGGGGCTTGGAGCCACCGGGTAGGAACATGCACAACATCAAACCCTCATGATATCCGCCACAATCGAATCTCGATATTGCCGGTGGGGTGAGGAATGTCCCTCATAGTTTTGCCCCCTACTTACTGCGTGCAAACGGGGTAAATTATTTAAAAAAGAGATATATCTCAGGGCGCCGGCTGTTGAAGGCGGTGTACCTTATCGACGGCCAGCTGATTGAGCGTTTGTTTCCGGCCGTCTGGCCAGATAATGAGAACTTCCGTCACCTCATCGTGCGCCCCCAATCCGAAGTGCAGCGGGTATGGGTTCTGTGATAAAAATCCCTTACCGCAGACCACCTGGTCGAAGCGTTGCTGATTGTTCCCAAACCGGACGGCCACCCGCGCGCCGATAGCATTGCGGTTGCCGCCTGCGCCCTCGAGCTGCAACCGAACCCAGTGATGGCCGGCGGCCTGCTGGTTTTCGAAGACACGCCCAGCCCCATTGTAATCGCTCACGGCCACATCCAGATCGCCGTCGTTATCGAAATCAAACCAGGCCGAGCCGCGTGAGTTGCCGGCATACGCCAGTTCGCAGTGTTTGGAGACATCGTAGAAATACCCGGAATCCGACAGGAAACAGACGTTCGTCTGCCCGGCATATTGAGTGATGAATTCGCGGCCTTGTCGGTGACGTTCGCTGGGAGCAGGCGCACCGAAATCCTTGCCTTCGGTCCCGTTCAACACCAACAAATCCAGATCGCCATCATTCTCATAATCAAAGACACTGGCATCCCACGCCCAGCCAAGTTGCGCCGGTTCAATGTGGATATCATGGACATCCTCAAACGCCCCGCTCGGTAACCGCCGCAAGAGTTTATTGACGACCAGCGCGCGCAGGTTGTCCAGATGTGCAAACTTGATCTGCGTACCCTGCACCGGCTTCGGGTAGCGTACGCGGTGGGTGAGCTTGGAGATCTCCGTGACATACATCGCCGGATGCCCATTGTGTTCCAGATCAACAAGCTGAAAGTTCATCGCGTTGTGCACCACATCCAGATGCAGTGTGCGTGTTTCCTCCACAAACCGTTTCCCGCCGTCATTACGATAGGCAATGGTCTGGCCAAAGTCGTTGAGTGAGACCAGGTCCGGCCAGCCATCCTGATCGAAATCCCAGGCACCCACACAGTGGGTCCATCCCCGATCCGCCACGCCCAACTCGGCGGCCACCTCCTCAAACACATGTTTTCCATCCCGAATCCGCTGATGGAAAAATTGGTTAGCTGGGGCCGAACTATTGCGAATGGTGAGGTCCGGGGAATCCCCGTTCGGCCACATGCCGAAGTTGGCGACATACAGGTCCAGCAATCCGTCCCGGTCAAAATCAAACCAAACCGCCCCGTGCGTCACCAACTTGCCGCCCCCCACGCCGCTGGCCTCTGTGACATCCGAGAACTTCGCATTCCCTTCATTGCGATACAGGCGGTTCGGCCGCAACACCAATGTTTGGTACAGATCCAGATCGCCGTCATTGTCGTAATCCACGAAATACCCGGCCCGCGTTTCACCGGCGGTTGTCAGGCCGGCGGTCGTGGTGACATTTTCAAACCCTTTCCCCTCCACATTCCGCCACAACTGCCCGCCACCACCGCCGGCGTAATAAAGATCCGTGAACCCGTCTCCATCAAAATCCGCCGCGCTTACCCCGCCGCCGGCAATCCCGGTGGGCACCACCAGTTCGGCCCGGCGCTGGTCCAGTTCCGGATCGGGGGCATGCTGAAAATTGATCCCCAAACGTTTGGTCGCATTGGCAAACATCGGCTTGGGCAGACCACCCATCACCCGCTCACGTGCCAGTTCGGAATACAAGGCCGTCCGCCTTTCCCGATGCGCGGTCTCGTCTCCTGCCTGCGTCTGCATCAACACCAGTGTCCGTTGCATCACCGCGGCATCAATCGGTCCGGGCGATTTGGAGGCTGAACCCGGCAACCGGTCGGACCACTCGATGAGGCCGACCGCCAGAACGGATAAAAACTCGCTCAGCTCTTCGGCCGCATAAATATCCAATTCCCCTAGCTGGGCTGGATCCCCCACCGTTTGTTCCTCGATGGCCCGGCCAATCCAACGCCAATGCCATCCTGTATCCCTAAGATAATCCTGCCGCACCTCGGACACCACACGCCTTAATTGTGGATGCCCGGGAAACACCACAACATGACCGTTGGGCAACAACTGTTGAGGCCATTGTTGATGAACGATGTTGGCCATAGCCCCATGCGTCACCAAATTCTTGTCGCCAACAAGCTGCTGCGCCTCCCCCCAAAGCCGGGGGATCACCTGATCCACCATGTAC
>WTHG01000102.1 GCA_011523245.1 Verrucomicrobiales bacterium
GCACCCAGCGCTGGGTGCCGCGCAGATTCCACTGAATATCATTCAACCAGCGCGGATGCCAGTAGCCGCCGGTGAAGGTGGCTAGGCCGCCGCCGGAGAGATCGAGAATCGCGCTGCCGCCATCTTCCATATCGATTGGAGTGCCGCCAAAATTCCCCACGCGCGCGGTGACGCCGGTGACCGTTTGACTCGTGACATAGCTCAACAAATCCAAATGATGACAGCCAAGCCAATTGAAAAATCCCACCGGGCCGCTGTCTTTGGGATCAAACAGGTAATGACTGGGATCGCGTCGGAACACGTCGCTTGTGGTCCATGTCATCTCTAGGCTGATCAACTTGCCGAAGCTGCCGTCGGTCATCATGTCACGCAGCCGGTTGGCGCCTTCCTCGTAGCGCCACATGTAGCCGGATTGAAATGCCACACCGGCCGTACGCACGGCCTCCGCCATACGCCGGGAATCGGCGGCGTTGGCGGCTCCGGGTTTTTCCAGAAGGATATGTTTGCCCGCTTGCGCTAGTTGAATAACGGCTTCCGGGCCGGTGTTATTGGGGAGGCAAACTAGGGCGCCATCGAATAGATCGCCGCCGTCCCGAAGTAACGCCTCCACGGTCTCAAACCGTGGGAGGTCCGTGTACCGTTGTTCAAGGCTGGTATTACCGTTATCAAAAGCCGGCACTAAGGCCGTGATATCCACCGCATCCAACACCTGCCGCAGCGATTCCCGCCAACCCATCCCATGCGGATGGTCAATGCCGAGAACAGCAATGCGGAGAGGGTCGGGCACAATCAATTAGGGCGCCACGGACACACCGTTCGGTCCGGGCATGCGGTCATCACCCGGCGGTACTGCCAGAGTGACTTGGCCGTCGAGGGTGACCTTATAGACGCAACCGGTTTTGGGCGCCACGGCCTGATCACTGTCTAGTGGCCAGAGCTGGCGTTCGCCGTCGGGGTTGAACATCCAGCTGGGCTTGCTCATGTCGGTGACATATACGCTGGCGCCATCCTTGCTGGCAGCCACGTCGTTAAGGAATTCAATGGAGGGTGGGAAATCGGCTACCTCGGCAATCTTGGTGGTGTCACCTTCGGCATCCACTTTCCACATGGTGGTTTCGTCGGCAGTCACCAGATATCCACCCACAAAGGCAATACCTTTGGGTGAATTCATGCCTCGGCAAAATTCCTTTACCTCATCACCATCAATCACATTGATCCCGCCGTCACCGGGTTCGTCGCCGTTGATCATGGTGACGTAGAGTTTTCCGTCAAATCCGCGGCACACGCTCTCGGGCTTAGACGGGGCATCGAGCGTCTTGGTCACGGTTGCGGTGCCGTCGTTATTTAGTTTGAGGAAATGGATTTTGCTTTCGAGCATATCGGGGACGACGAGCTGTTTTTCGGAGCGGTCGAGATAGAAATCCGCCGCGGTAGTGAAATCACCCTTCAGTTCCTTCTGTTCCTGTGTGTCCAGATTGTAGGACCACACCTTGCCGAGCGGCCAGCTGGAGACATAAAGCATGTTGCCGTCCTGCTCGATAGCGTCGGCGCCGCGGAAGCCCGAGGCAATTACGTTCATTTGGCCGTTTTTGTAGCTCACCAGGTTGCCGGTGAAAAAGTCGCCCATGAGGAGGGTTTCTTTGTTGGATTGGCAGCCTGCTCCAAACAACAGGCCGACGCCCAGAATCAATGTGATTGTGTACGGTTTTTTCATGTGGGGCGATGAGGATGTCCCGCGTCTATGAAGGGGTCAATGTAAATTGCCGGTGTTGAGGAAGGGCGTTGCGTCCGTCCCAACGGAATGGTTCAATCACCGCATGACGCGCTTCCTCACCTCTTTATTGTGTTGGGCTTCTCTAACGATGGCTGATGACAAGGCGTTGCGCCCCAATATTATTTTGATCATGGCCGATGACATGGGGTTTTCGGACATCGGCTGTTACGGGGGCGAAATCCAAACACCCAACCTTGATCGGTTGGCCAAGCATGGCCTGCGGTATACACAATTCTACAACACGGCCCGCTGTTGTCCTACGCGTGCGTCATTGATGACCGGTCTGTATGCCCACCAGACCGGGATGGGCGCGATGACTCGGCCGACTCCATTGCGCGGTTATCAGGGGCACATCAACCGCAATTGTGTGACCATCGCCGAGGTGTTGAAGCAGGCCGGATATGCGACGTTCATGTCCGGTAAATGGCATCTCACGGAGGATAAAAACAAACAGGCCACCGGCTCCAAACACAATTGGCCGAGGCAGCGCGGGTTCGACCGTTTCTTCGGCACCATTGCCGGAGCGGGCAGTTTTTACACGCCGCAAACTTTGACGTTGGATAACGCCCCGATCACGGAATTTCCCGGGGACTTTTATTACACCACCGCCATTGGCGAGCACGGTGCGCAGTTCATTCGGGAACATGGTGCCGATGAAAATGATCAGCCGTTCTTTCTGTACGTGCCGTTCACTGCACCGCACTGGCCGTTGCATGCGCTGGAAAAGGACATCAAAAAGTATCGTGGCAAATATCGCAAAGGCTGGGATGTCATTCGGGCCGAGCGCCATGCGCGTCAGTTGGAAATGGGGCTAGTCAATCAACGTTGGCCAATCAGCCCCCGACACGAACGCGCGCCGGCTTGGGAGACACTCGACCAGGCCAAGCGGGAGGAGATGGATGAGCGC
>WTHG01000427.1 GCA_011523245.1 Verrucomicrobiales bacterium
AATGCTGGCGATGGTGATCTCGCTGGCGCGAACATGCATCGGCGAAAACATCGGGATCCAGTTGTGCACCCCCACACGCGTGGGAGTGCGGCCGGTCATCAGGCCGGTGCGCGAGGGTGAGCAATTCGGGTGCGCGGAATAACAATCGGTGAACCGCATGCCCTGCCGTGCGAATCGGTCGAGGTGCGGGGTTTTCACGATTTTGTTCCCGTAACAACCAAGGTCGCCGTAGCCGAGGTCGTCAGTGAGCACGATGATGATATTCGGCGGCTGATACTCGGCTGCGACTGTAAATGCGAACAGGATGAAGGAAAGGAATGTTTTCATGAGATAGGTTCCGGCAATGGTTGGCCGGGGCGGAGGTCTATGTAGTCAGGGTTGTCGGCCTCACCCCGTACGAGGTATGCGGGCACCCAATGCTCGGCGGTATCAACGTGCACGGTGCGGGCGTTGGCGTAACGCATGGTGTAGGCGGCGCGCCGCCGGCCGCTGGTATTGGCATCGCTGCCATGCAGCACAAAGGAATCGTGCAGCGACAAACTGCCCGCGGCCATTTCCAGGCAGACGGCAGCGGACTCCATCGCTGGCGTGACCTCCACGGTAAGCCCGAGCAAATCGTCACCGCCGGTGCTCACCTTGTCCATTTCAGGATAGCCTTCGTGCGTGCAGGGAATCACCTGCATGCAGCCATTGGCGCGGTCAGTGTCGTCGATGGCCAACCACACCGTGGCGACATTCGTGCCCTGGACGCTGTGCCAATAGGTGTTGTCCTGATGCCACGCCACCGGCAACCCGTCGCCGGGGCGTTTGACGATGAGATGGGACATGATGAGAATGAGATCGGGACCAAGCACGCTTTGCACGGCATCAAGCACGCGCGGATGGCGGCAAAGTTCCAGCCAAAACGGATGCTTGGGATGTGGCTCGGTGAGATACTCAGGCCGAGCATCGAGCTCCTGATGTTTACCATCCTTATAGACCAATTGGCGCGCTGGTAGATTGTCCAACATCGCATCCAGTTCTATTCTCACTGCAGAGATTTCTTCTGCATTCAACACACCTGTGTAAACACAATACCCTTCAGCATTGTAATTGGAAGGGGTGACGTTCACTGGAGGATTCTAAATTTTTTCCATGGAAAAGCCAATGGTTTGGCAAAGTAGAACCACCGACATTCTCTGAACATTGCACAGAATATGCACCAATTCACTGTTTAGTTTCGACCCCTAATTCCTTAAGTGTCTTGGCAGCATTTGCACCATCATCAGAAGGACTGACGTCCTTATCAATTTTTAGAATTTTCCCATCCTTACCGATATAAAAGGTCCAACGTCGAGGCAAAGGCCAAACACCTGAAACAACACCATATTTCTTAGCTGTCTCCTTGCTTGGGTCACTTAGAATGGGGTAATCGGCACTCAATGACTTAGCAAAATTTTTGTTACCTTTCTTACCGTCAAGGGGATCGCAGCTTGCCGTAAAGTAGGCAACGTTAAACTTTTTCAATTCAGCGCCGTTCGCACGGAACGACTTGCATTGTTTAGTTCAGCCACCAGTAAACGCTTTTGGAAACCAAGCAATTACAACGGCCTGTTTACCTTTGAAGTCAGAAAGTCTGTAAGTTTTTCCATCACTACCTTCTAACACAAAATCAGGAGCTGGATCACCCACATTCAAACCAGAAGTCCCTGCGCAGCCTCCCAATAACACTAAGCTCGTAATGAGAATTTTGTTTAGCATTTTTTTACTAGAACCCTGGACAGCACTGTGATCGCTATTCAGTTGAACAGTCTAAGTACTTTCAACAGTATGTCAAATGAGGGTTTACTTTAACAGTTCCTAAAAAAATTTCTTTTGATCGCTTTTATGCCGAATTCACAACAGACTGTGGGTCTTGAAAGGTAAGCTTCTACAGCGATTGCGCATAGTTGGGCTTTGCGAAGGCACATCCACTTTGCTCCTTTTTTTTATCGCGATGCCCTTGAAATATTTATTAGGGAAACCGTTGGCGGTTTCAGTCGTGGGCGCGATCCATGGAGGATTATTTCTATTATATTGCGCGGTACTATGGCACGCAATGACCGCCAATAGACGCCCGGTCAAGTGGGCGGCAAAATATTTCATCGCAGCGCTGGTGCCCTTCGGCCCGTTTGTGGTGGATGGCTCTCTAAAACGCGAACTGGCCGAACTGCCCGACGACGACTAACGTGGCCGACGCGAAGCCCAATCCATCCGCCTCCGGTTTCTGGGGCGTGCGCACTCCGTTTGCCCCGAGCGCGTGCCCTTTCTTTTACGGCTGGGTGATTGTCTTCGCCGCCACGCTGGGCACCATCGCCAGTATCCCGGGCCAGACGATGGGGTTTACCGTCTTCACCGATGTGTTGATGGAAAAGTTAAACCTCACGCGCGTGGAACTCAGCCTCGCTTATTGCCTGGGCACGGTGGCCAGCGGGTTAACCTTGCCATGGTTGGGCCGTGTGCTCGATCGCTGGGGCGAACGCAAAATGGCCGTGGCCTCCACGGTGGCGACTGGGCTGATCCTCTTTTACCTCGCAGCCAGTGCGCCGATGAGTCATGGACTGGGCCGCGTACTGCCGGTGGGGCTGGCGGCGTTTCTTGTGATTGGGTTCGGCTTTTATCTCGTGCGCGCGGCGGCGCAGGGGGTGTTGTCGATG
>WTHG01000491.1 GCA_011523245.1 Verrucomicrobiales bacterium
TTCGTGCGCATGACGTCTGGCGCGTGTTTGCCAATGTAACCGGCGCCTTGGCGGTGCAAGGTGTCGTGGTTCATGCGCAGGCCGTGGAGGTTCAGTGTGAAGACACCGCCGCGATATTTCGTGGGCCAGTTGTCGCCGAGATAAATCATCATGCCGGTGTGGGCATGGCCGCCGCCGGCGGCATCGGTGCCGGAGGTCATGCCGGCCTTCTTGAGGTCACTCCACTTTTCCTTGCCGATGTCGAAATGAAAATGGTCAGCGGTCTGCTGGATGAGCTCGTAAAGATTATTGTCGAAATGATTGCCGTACATGCGTTGGTAACGCGCGCCGGGCAGGGCGTGCCAGAGATGGCCGATGACGGTGTTGATGAAAAAGAGCTGGCCGTTCTCGTCCCAATCGTGCCCCCAAGGATTGGTGGTGCCGTGGCAGACAACCTCAAATGTTTTTCGCGTGGGATGATAACGCCAAATGCCGCAGCTGAGCGGTGTGCGCTTGGCCTCGGGTGTGCCGGGCCGGCCAACCTTAGAGCCGGGGCCGAGGATGCCGTGTCGGCCGTAGAGCCAGCCGTCGGGGCCCCAGCGCAGGCCGTTGACGATATTGTGCCGCACCTTGTCGGTGTCGAAGCCATCGAGGATCACTTCGGGTTTGCCGTCGGGTTTGTCGTCGCCGTTTTTGTCGGCGAGAAACAGGATGTTCGGCGCACACGCGGCCCACACGCCGCCGAAGCCCAGCTCGATGCTGGTGAGCTGGCTGGCACCGTCCCAAAAGATTTTTCGTTTATCAAAGACACCATCATGGTTGGTGTCCTCCAGAATGATGATGCGATCCTTGAGCTTGAGCTCGAAGTTTGTTTCGCGCTCCGCGTAGGTGTAGCACTCGGCCACCCACAATCGGCCGCGGGTGTCCCACGCCATGTCGATGGGCTGCTGCACCATCGGCTCGGCCGCGGCGAGTTGCACGCGGAAGCCTTTCGGCACGGACATTGCCTTCAATGCCTCGGCCGGCGACAGGAATGGCGTGGTGATCTCTTGCGTGTTAAACGGCTTGGGTGCTTCATCGGCCCAGAGATGGCCGGCGAGGAGAGTGAGCGCGAGGAGGTGTTTCATTTTTTCTTCCCCTTGTTGGGTTTGTTTTTCGGGTTTTTCTTGGGCCGTTTGTTGCGAGGCCGGGCGCTCGCTTCCTTTTCGAGCTGCTGCACATAGGCTTCAACAAAGGCTTTGTCTTCGCGTTTGCGAAAGGCTTCGAGCGTGGGGTCTTTGGATTTCACCATCCACGCATCGAGCGTGGCGCGAAGTTTCTTCAGCTCGGCCTGATGTTTTGGCGAATCAATTAAGTTGTGGAGGCAGTCGGGATCCTTGACGACATCATACAATTCCTCGGGTACACGGTGTTTGTAGAGGTCGAGACGGGCTGCGAGTTTTGAGTCGGTCTTGGCGAGGGCCGCCAGCCGGCGAAAGGTGGCGGTGCCGGTGGTGGCGGTGGCAAACACGCGCGTGCCATTGGACCACGGATTAAAGAGGTACAGGTAACGCTGGGTTTGCACCGCGCGCATGGGATCGCGGGAACGGCCGGAGTTTTCGTTGTATTCTTTGATGATGTGATCACGATCGTTCTGCTTCCCGCCCTTGAGCAGCGGTAGATAGGATCGGCCGTCGAGGCGCTTGGGGTGTTTGATTCCGGCGATGTCCAGGACGGTGGGCAGGAAATCGAGTACGGAAATCATGTGTTGCCGGTCGATGCTGCCGGGCTTTGTGACGCCGGGCCAGCGGACCATCCACGGCGTGTGGGTGCTGTGATGGTACAGCTGCGTCTTGGCAAACGGCAGCGGCATGCCGTGGTCGGACATGAACATCACCACGGTGTTGTCTGTCTCGCCGCTGGCATCGAGGGCCTTGAGAATGGCGCCCACGGCATCATCGGCGCGGCGCACGCTCGTGTAATAGAGGGCCAATTCCTGCCGTACGGCGGGGTCATCAAACAGGAAACCGGGGATCGGTACCTCGTCTGCGGTGAAAATCCGCGAGGGTTTGTGCGGATCATTTGGACCTTTCCAGAATGGCTTGTGCGGATCGGAGATGTTGATCGCGAGGCAGAAAGGTTTCTTTGCCGCCTTGGCCCGCGCGATGCCCGTGGTGGTGGCGGCGCCGTATGATTGCACGTCCTTGATATGTGCCTTGGAGCCGTCGGGCAGCGTGGTGAGATCGGTGTCCCACGCGTAGGGTTGATAGGGAGCTGAATGGCTGACCTTGCCACGAATGCCGGTGAAGTAGCTGGCGTCTTTCATCAGGTCCACCATGTGAGGCCAGCCGGGGTTTTTCACCTGATAAAAACCCTCCACTTTGTTGTTGTGCGAGATGAGGCCGGAGAACATCACATTACGACAGGGCATACAGTTGCCAACCGTCGTATGGGCGTGGGCAAAGCGCAGTGACTGCGCGGCGAGCCGGTCCATGTGCGGCGTGGTGCCGGCAAGCTTGCTGCCATACACGCCCACCGAGTCGGCGCTCATGTCGTCGACTGTGATCAAAAGGATGTTCGGCCGCTCGGCTTGCAGCGCGAACGCGGCTAAGCCGGCAAGGCAAAGGAGGAGGCGTTTCATATTATTGTTCAGGCGTGCGCACGCCGATGGTGAGGAGGAGGTTTGCCCAAAGGGCTTGGTCGGCGGTCTGGATAG
>WTHG01000391.1 GCA_011523245.1 Verrucomicrobiales bacterium
CCCCTCAGCAAGCCCGGCCAGCAATCCGGGGAAACGCAGGTGGCGGAATCTATTGACGAGAAGGATTTCAAAATCGAATCCTTGCCCAACGGATTCAAGATCCAGGGCATCACCGTGGAGCCCAAAGAGATTAAATTGAAAGGTGCCAGCGCCTACGCCCAGTTATTGGTCACCGCGCAACTCGACAACGGCGCCCGCGCCGATGTCACCCGGATGGTCAAGATCCGCGCCCAAGGCGGCGTGGCCAAAGCCTCCTTGCGCGGCCAAGTCACCCCGCAAAAAGACGGCACGGGCACACTGAATTTTGAACTGGCCGGCCATCAGGCGACGGCCAAGGTCACGGTGGAAGGCATCGGCACCAAGCGCGAGATTGATTACGTGCGTGATGTCATGCCGGTACTTTCCAAAATGGGCTGCAACCAAGGCACCTGCCACGGCTCCAAGGATGGCAAGAATGGATTTAAACTGTCCCTGCGCGGTTACGACCCGATCTACGATATCCGGGCTTTCACGGACGAACTCGCCAGTCGCCGAGTCAATGTCGCCTCCCCGGCGGATAGCCTAATGATCCTCAAAGCCATTGGCGCCGTACCGCATGAAGGCGGACAAATCACGACCAAGGGATCCAAATATTACCAGATTCTGCATGAATGGATCGCCACCGGGGCCAAACTCGACCTCGAATCCAGCCGCGTGACTTCCATTGCCGTCTCCCCAAAAAACCCGGTCATTCAAAACACGGATGGCAAACAACAAGTGCGCATCATTGCCACCTACGCCAACGGGGAACAACGCGATGTCACCGCTGAAGCCTTTATTGAAAGTGGCAATACCGATGTTGCCAAAACAGATGACACCGGCCTGATCACCGTCGAGCGCCGCGGAGAGGCCGCTATCCTGGCCCGGTTCGAAGGAGCGTACGCCGCCACCACGGTCACGGCCATGGGGGATCGTTCCGGATTTGTCTGGAAACAACCCGAAGCTTGGAGCGAGATCGACAAATTCACCGCTGCCAAATGGGAGCGCATGAAGATCGAGCCTTCCGGCCTGTGCAGCGATTCGGATTTCCTTCGCCGCATCTATCTCGATCTCACCGGCCTTCCCCCCAGCGTGGAGACCGTCAAAAAGTTTCTCGCCGACAAACGTGACCCACGCACCAAGCGTACCGAACTGGTCAACCAACTCGTTGGCAACGACGATTACGTGGATCATTGGGCCAATAAATGGGCGGACCTTCTGCAGGTGAACCGTAAGTTTCTCGGCACCGAAGGCGCCAAGGCATTCCGTGAGTGGATTCGGAATGAGGTAAAACTCAACACCCCCTATGACCAGTTTGCCCGCAAGATTCTAACGGCCTCCGGCTCCAACAAGGACAACCCGGCCGCCAGCTATTATAAGATCCTCCGTACACCGGACGAGATCATGGAAAACACCACTCATCTCTGGCTGGCCACCCGATTCAACTGCAACAAGTGCCACGACCATCCCTTCGAGCGATGGACGCAGGATCAATACTATGAGACTGCCGCCTACTTCGCCCAGGTGGGCCTGAAAAAAGACGACAAAAACAGCGGCAAAAAAACGATCGGTGGCACAGCGGTAGAGGGCAAAAAACCGTTGTACGAAGAAGTCTTTGACCGGGGCACTGGCGACATGAAGCACGAGCGTACGGGTGCCGTGACTTCGCCGGCGTTTCCCTTTGAAGCCAAATACGTCAAACCCGAGAAGGCCACCCGCCGTCAGGATTTGGCTGCCTGGATGACCAGTGCCGACAATCAGTACTTCGCCCGCAGTTATGTGAACCGGCTCTGGGGATACCTGCTCGGCGTGGGAATCATCGAGCCACTGGACGACATCCGCGCCGGCAATCCGCCCAGCAATCCCGAGTTACTCGACTGGCTAACCGCCGAATTCATCAAAAGCGGCTTCAACGTCCAGCACATGGTCAAAACCATCTGCAATAGCCGCACCTATCAACTCGCCATCGCTACCAATAAATGGAACGAGGATGACACCATCAACTACTCGCATGCTCTGCCCCGGCGCCTACCGGCCGAGGTGCTATTTGATACCATTTATTTCGCCACCGGCGCACAAACCAAAATCCCCGGCGTTCCTGCCGGCACTCGCGCTGCCGCCCTGCCCGATGTGGGTGTACGCCTGCCCGACGGCTTCCTCGGAACACTGGGACGCCCCGCCCGCGAAAGTGCCTGCGAATGCGAACGCATCAACGGGCTCCAGCTCGGTCCCGTGATGGCACTCATCACTGGCCCCACCGTAGACAACGCCATTAGCGACCCTAACAATGCCATCGCCAAACTCGTCAAAGAACAAGCCGATGACGCCAAATTGGTTGATGAATTGTACCTTCGTATATTGAACCGCCCTGCTCGCCCGCAGGAAATCACAAAAGCCATCAGCCTGCTACAATCGATCGAGCCAGAACATAAGGCGTTGCTCACTGAACTAGCTGATTACCAAAAGGAACTCACCCCCATTATAGCCAAGCGTGAAGCAGCCCGCCAAGCCGGTATCAAGGAAGCGCAAGCCAAGCTCGCTGCCTACAAAGAAGAAGTGGCACCGCGCCAAAAGAAATTAGAAGGCGAACGTAACTCCAAAATTGCCGCGGCGGAAAAAGCCCTAAACGATTATCAGGGCTCGTTTCAGGAG
>WTHG01000312.1 GCA_011523245.1 Verrucomicrobiales bacterium
ACCGTGAAGGCTCGGGCCTCTATCGCGTTGCCCTCCAGCCGGATGAATTTCGGAACGCGGATATCGATGACCGTTACGTCAAGCCCGACAAAACTCCGGAAGTGAAAATTGAATTCGATCAAATCGACAAACGCATCCAAAAAATATCCTCCACCAGCCCTTCCAGTGACCTCACCATGACGGATGCGGGATTTCTGTTTTTCCTTTCCGGAGGCGACGTTTACCGCGCCACACATAACGGCAGTGAAGTGAAGAAGATGAATTCCGGTGGCGGCCGCAGCGCCCTACGCGTACTCCCAAGTGGCCGCTCAGCCTCTTTCTTAAAGAGTGGTCGCATGTACCTCATGAAGCTCGATAACGGAAGCGATACGCCTGTCACTTTCAAGGCGCATTACATTCGTGATACTTTCGCTCAACGAACAGCGGCCTTGTATCAGTTTTGGAAAACCTATCACCATCGGTTTTACGATAATAATTTCCATGGCCGAAACTGGAGCGCTCTTCGCGACAAATATCTTCAACGCCTTACCTCCGTTGATACGCATGATGAATTTGCTGTACTCCTGCAGATGATGGTCGGTGAACTAGACGCCTCGCATACAGAGGTATCCCCCGCCTCATCAGGGGTTACCGTTCAAAGCACTCCGCACCTTGGATTTACCTTTGATACAACGTATCGGGGAATTGGCCTGAAAATCAAAAATGTCCCACCCCGTGCACCGGGATCGTTTGAGAAAACCCGCCTGAAACCCGGAGAATTCATCCTCTCAATTGATGGCCGGAAAGTTTCTTCCACTGAAACGCTCTACCAGTTCCTCAACAGCAAAGGCACTCGCTTTACCGAGTTTCTTGTGAACAACAAACCCACCGAACAAGGCTCCCGGAAGGTTAGATACAAGTTGTTATCCAGCTCGGAATGGCAAAAGCTCCGCTACAACGGACACGTCAGTGACCTTCAGAAACGTGTTGAAAAAGCCAGCAAAGGCCGCATCGGTTATTTGCACATCTCCGCCATGAGCAGCTCCGATCAGGCACGATTCGAGCGTGAAGCTTACGAATATATTCTTGGCAAGGATGCCATGATTTTTGATGTAAGATTTAACCGTGGAGGAAACATCTCTGACACACTCATCGACTGGCTCGAACGCAAACCGCACGGCATCTACAAGTCACGCGATCGTGAACCCATGATTGCGCCGAGCCGCGCTTGGGAGAAGCCCATTGTTGTCCTCATGAACGAGCATAGCTATTCGAATGGCGAAATGTTTCCTTACGCCATGCGCCAACGCAAACTTGCCCAACTCGTAGGAATGCCGACGCCTGGTTATGTCATCTGGACATCCAGTTTTTCACTAACCGATGGTACGAAGGCCCGAATCCCCGGCCGCGGAGTCTTCCGCATGGACGGCACCAACATGGAAAACCAGGGCGAGAAACCGGACATTCAGATTTGGGTCACCCCAGAAGAATGGCTCGAAGGCAAGGACCCCCAGCTCGAACAGGCGCTCAAATTACTGAAACCTAATCCGGCCAACGCCACACCGTGAACGAACCGGCCGCAGTTACGAAATTCCACCGCCATCGTTGGAAAAATGGGACATTGCACTCCGCCACTCCCGATTCAGTCGTCACCGAAGAACCACTGGAAATACGTCTACGAGGCCAGTCCATAGCCATCACCATGCGCACCCCCGGCCATGATGATGAACTAACCGCCGGATTTCTTTTCTCCGAAAACATTCTAAAGCAACGCACCGACCTTATTGAGATTTCCCATTGCCCCGATGCTCCGATTGAATCACGCGGGAACATCATTAATGTTTTCATCAGCCCGGAATGCCATTTCCAACACAGTCAACTCGAACGGCATTTCTTCACGTCATCAAGCTGCGGCGTATGCGGTCGGTCAGCGATCGAGCAAATCCAATCCCAGCATCCGCCCTTGCAGGAAGACGACATAAAATTTCCCGCAACTATCCTGAACAAACTACCTGATCATTTACGTCGCGCACAGAACACATTCGAACAGACCGGCGGTGTCCACGCCGCGGCCCTCTTCAATAAATCCGGAAACCTGATTGTGTCACGTGAGGACGTTGGGCGACACAATGCCGTCGACAAGGTTCTTGGGCACGCCTTCCTGAATAACCTCTCGCTCACCAACAGTATCCTGATGGTCAGCGGCCGTGTATCATTTGAAATTAACCAAAAGGCGCTTGCCGGCCGAATTCCATTAATAGCGGCCATTTCCGCCCCATCATCGCTGGCTGTTCAATGTGCGAATGAAAATAATCAAACTTTGGTGGCATTTTTGCGCAACAACTCCATGAACATTTACGCTGGGGCACAACGCATCATTTAATCTTGGCGCGCATCTAAAAACCTTCTTAATGATTGAGCAGTCTTCAGCCCGAACCCCGGCACCTCGGCAATCTCGATCACGCCCGCCTCACGGAGTCGCTGAAGACTTCCAAAGTGCTTTAACAACTGAGCTTTTCGCCGTTCCCCGACCCCGGAAAATTCATCCAGCAAACTTTCGGAAATTTTCTTGAGACGCAATTCAGCATTAAAGGAATTCGCAAACCGGTGCGACTCATCGCGAACCCGTTGCAGTAGCTTCAGAGCATTATGATCGAGCCCCAACCGTAATGGAGCCTTGCCGTTTGCCTGATGGATTTCCTCAAACTCCTTGGCCAATCCAATAGCGGGAACATTTGTGATCCCCAATTGTTTCAACTCGTCCAATGCGGCGTTTAACTGACCTTTCCCGCCATCAATGAGGATTAGGTCCGGCATTGGGCGCCCTTCTTTCTTTAGGCGACGGTACCGCCTCCTCACCGCCTCAGCCATGCAAGCGAAGTCATCCTGTGAGCGGACGTCTTTCATTTTGTACCGCCGATAGTCTGCATTGGCCGGACGGCCATTGCGAAAGACCACCATTGAGGCAACCATGAATGTGCCACTGATGTTGGAAATATCAAACCCCTCAATGCGTGCGGGCGGATTCGATATTTCCAGCACTTCAGCCAATTCCTTCAAGTCCCGATCCGGATCCATTGCCACGGGCAACTGGTTAGGCAGACGATGGTATCGGGTGGTCTTGCGGGTTGTTTCGCGCAAAGCCTCCATTTGATCGCGCAACTTGGCGGCTCGTTCATAATCCTGCCCTGCCGCCGCATCGCGCATGTCCGCCTCCAGCAGCTCAACCATTTCAGCGCAATGGCCTTTAAGAAAATCACAGGCATTTTCAACCTGCATGCGGTATTGCTCCTCGCTCACCTTACCGACACATGGCGCGCTGCATACCTCGATGTGCCCATAAAGACAGTGTTTGTGGTCACGCTCTGTTGGCTGAAGCGGCTTACAACCCCGAAGGTTAAACCGATGCCGTGCCAAATCCAGAGAACGCCGCAAGGCCCGACTACTGGGGAAAGGCCCGAAGTAACGGGCGCCATCATCCACTTTGAGCCGAGTGAGTGTAAAACGCGGAATGGGATCATTGAGATTCACCTTGAGCATCAGGAACCGCTTGTCGTCTCGTAGACTCACATTATAGCGCGGTTTATATTCCTTGATCAGTCGGCTTTCCAACAACAATGACTCAGGCTCTCCCTTAACGATGTGCACATCAAAATCTCGAATAGCATCAACAAGGGCCCGAAATTTTACATCCCAGCCCATTCGGCGCGAGGGGTGGAAATATTGACTCACGCGCTTGCGAAGGTCGCGTGCCTTACCGACATAAATCACCGTCCCGAGCCGGTCCTTCATGAGGTACACGCCTGGCTTGTGCGGTAATTCACTGACTTTGCTCCGGATGGCGTCAGAAACCGGCATATTGTGAGCCTACTCCATTATGCCGGGATTTTCCATGAAGGCGTAACAAATCATGTGCGCGATCCCCATTTGACAATCCTCCGCCCGCCCGTAATGGGTTTCCTCCACCACAATGCAGTTATCGGCAATTTCGGCGAGCTTACCGCGTTTGCCGCCAACCAATGCGATAACATGCAAGCCGTTTTCCTTGCCCCAATTACAGGCCTCGACGAGATTAGGGGAACTACCACTCACGCTCATGGTGAGCACAACATCACCGGCTTGGCCGTAGTTTTCCAATTGCCGCTTGTAAATACCTTCGTATTCGTAGTCATTACCAATGGCCGTCATCCAGCTCACATTGTCATTCAAGGACAACACCTTAAACCGTTTTCCCACTGCATCGGATGAGCCCTTTCCAAGGTCCGTCGCAAAATGGGAGCTATTGGAAGCGCTGCCGCCATTCCCGAACACAAAGATTTGACGGTCACTTTGCAGTGCCTCTTTAACTGCCTGAATAGCCTGTTCGACTTGTTCCACAGGAATCGTGGCCAGCGCCTTTTGTTCGGCGGCAATGTAATCAGAAATCCATTCCCTCATTGGGTTTGAATGTATCGCGTAGACAGCTGAATTCCAGTCGGAATTGATCACAGGGATTTCCGACTCGCCGTACGGGCTATTTTTCGATAGACCAACGCTCATGCAGGGCGCAAAAAACGAAGTGCAACGCAAGTCGATTGAGGAACGACAGCAAATGGATGAAGTGTCGCGCATCCGGCATTCCTGCGCCCATGTGTTAGCGACGGCAGTACTCCGCCTGTGGCCTGAGGCCAAGCTGGATATCGGCCCACCTACGGAGGAGGGATTTTATTACGATTTCGATCTCGAACACCGCTTCAGCCCAGAAGATTTCGAAAAAATCGAAGTAGAGATGAAGAAGGTGGTAAAGGAAAACCAGACCTTCAACTTTTCTGAGAAAACTCGCGACGAAGCCAAGGAGTATTACCAATCCATCAATCAGCCCTACAAGTTAGAGCGCATTGATGACATTCCTGAAGGTGAACAAATTACATTCTTTCAGAATGGCGAGTTCGCCGATCTATGTGCCGGGCCGCATGTCCCTCGCACGGGCAATGTGAAAGCCTTCAAGCTACTGCGCGTAGCCGCTGCGTATTATCGCGGTAACGAAAATAATCCGCAGCTCCAGCGCATTTACGGCACGGCGTTTAAAAACAAAACGCAGCTCAACGAATGGTTGGAAGCCCAAGAGGAAGCCAAAAAACGCGATCACCGAAAAATCGGCCGTGAACAAGGCCTCTTCACACTCTCCCCCACGGTCGGACAAGGGCTCGTGTTATGGATGCCCAAGGGTGGCATCGTCCGCACCGAACTGCAAAATTTCATGCAGAGTGAGCTGCTCCAGCGCGGCTATAACCCAGTGTTCACCCCGCACATTGGCAGCATTGAGCTTTACAAAAAATCAGGCCATTTCCCGTACTACAAAGAAAGCCAATACCCAACTATCAAGGCGGATGAAGAAGAGGAATACCTTCTGAAGCCCATGAACTGTCCGCATCATATCCAGATTTTTGCGGCTGAAAAACATAGCTACCGAGAACTCCCTATTCGCTTGGCTGAGTTCGGCACTGTCTATCGATACGAACAGAGCGGTGAACTCAGCGGGATGACCCGCGTGCGTGGGCTCACTCAGGATGATGCCCATGTTTTTTGCACACCAGAGCAAGTGGAGGGCGAAATCCGGGACACAGTCGATCTCACGCTGAAAACGCTTCGTACCTTGGGCTTAAACGATTACCGCGTACAGGTGAGCCTGCGCGATCCGGATAGCGACAAATATACCGGCGACCCCGCTAATTGGGATGCTGCCGAGGAGACACTGCGTCGCGTAGCCAGGGATATGAATATCGTCCATGAAAATGTCCCAGGAGAAGCGGCGTTCTATGGGCCAAAGCTCGACTTCATGGTAAAGGATTGCCTCGGGCGCGAATGGCAACTGGGTACAGTGCAATTGGATTACAATCTCCCCGAACGTTTCAATCTCCAATACATTGGCCCGGACAATGCCCCACATCGCCCGGTAATGATTCACCGCGCGCCTTTCGGCAGCTTTGAGCGTTTCATGGGAATTCTCATTGAACATTTCGCCGGCAATTTCCCATTGTGGCTCGCTCCCGAGCAAGTACGCGTGCTGCCCATTACCGACCGACAAAACGAATACGCCGAACAGCTTCTGAAGGATCTAAAGGCTGCTGGCATTCGAGCCAATATCGATATTTCTGGGGATAAAATTGGTGGCAAAATTCGAGCAGCCGAAACCGCCAAAGTTCATACCATGCTGGTAATTGGCCAAAAAGAGCAGGAAGCCAATGCTGTTTCCGTACGAATTCATGGTCAGGGCGATCAAGGCGTGAAACCGGTGGCGGAAGCCTTGGCCAGTCTGAATCTGGCCATTGGGGGGCGAACTTTGTAAAACGCAGAAATAAGGGCTTGCCAGCCGTATTCCGGCTGCTATCTTCCGTGGCCCTAAAACGGAGTCCAAGAATGGCTAGAGTTTGCAAAATTACAGGTAAGCGCCCCTTTGTGGGTGGCAGCATCAGCCGCAGCGGTAAAGCGAAGAAAGAAGGCGGAATTGGTCGGCACGTGACCAAGGTCAACAAACGTATTTTCGCTCCGAACCTGCAGCGCGTTAAGATCATTGATGAAAACGGGACGGTGAAGTACGTGCGCGTCGCTGCTAGCGCCATCAAAAAAGGCCTCGTCACCAAAGCACCCAAGCGCAATTGGAAACCCGACCAAGCCTAACCCGTTAAAATAGAATTACAGAAGCGCGGCTGATTTTCAGCCGCTTTTTTTATTTACCCTTCATGGCGTGCATGGTCGCCCGCCGTAGATCGCGATCGGACTCGCGTTTCTTGATCGTTTCACGCTTGTCCACATGGCTTTTGCCTCGCCCAACTCCAATCAACACTTTCACACGACCGTTCTTCCAGTACATTTTTAGAGGAATCAGTGCCAATCCTTTAGCCTGGGTGAGCCCCTGGAGACGATCAATTTCCTTGCGGTGCAGCAACAATTTCCGCGGCACCATAGGCCGATGATTGTGCACGTTACCGTGCGAATATTCATCGATGTGAAAATTATTCAACCACGCCTGCCCATCAGACTCCACGCGGGCAAAGGATTCCCGCAACTGGCCTTTTCCGGCACGCAACGACTTCACCTCTGTGCCCCGTAAAACAAGGCCCGCTTCAAGCGTTTCAATGATCTCATAATCTCGCCGCGCCTTGGAGTTTTTAAGGATTTCGTCGCTCATCACAAAAAAGACCAGAAGGTCACCCTTCTGGTCACGAAAGCTTCTGTTGGAAGCCCGTTATTTCTTCGGGGTTTTGGCGGTATGAATTTCAACTGCCACCGAGTCGGTCAATTCATAGTCCATTTTGCCATCCACCAATTCAGTGAGCGCCATGTCTGCGGCGCCCAGCAAAGGGGCATCAAGCAAGGGGCGGTCACCGTTATTGAGCTGTCGTACCCGGGTGGACACAATGTTCACCAACACGTTAGGATTTCCGATCAACTCACCCGCTTCATTGCAAAGTTCAGCATTCATTCGTAAAAGCGGGTGAAAATAGCCCGTTGACAGTTAAACGCAACCCCAAAATCCTCTCTTGCCCTCTTTCGCATGGCCCGCTAGAAACCTCGCGTGCCGCCGAACGCCTCATTCGACCTTAAACAATACGCCCGCAAACACGCCCGGATTGTCGATCAGGCCCTCAATAAATTACTACCCTCAGCACGCACCAAGCCCGGCACCATCCACCGCGCCATACGGCATAGCTTGTTTGCAGGCGGCAAGCGCGTCCGCCCAATCCTCGCGCTGGCCGCAGCAGAAGCTTGTGGGGGGGAAATTGAGAATGCCCTGCCGGTTGCCTGCGCAGTGGAATGCATTCATACCTATTCGTTGATCCATGATGATTTGCCAGCCTTGGATAATGATGATTTCCGCCGCGGACGCCCTGCCAGCCACAAAGTGTTCGGCGAAGGTATCGCCGTCCTAGCAGGCGACGCCTTGCTCACGCAGGCATTCGAATTAGCAGCCCAAGCGAAACCTACCCCGCGCTATCCTGTAAGTGATATGATTCTTGATCTCGCCAAGACCAGCGGCTCGCTTCAACTGATCGCCGGGCAAGTCGCCGACCTTGAAGGCGAAGGTCAAAAATTAACCCGCTCAAAGCTTCAGTACATTCACGAGCGCAAAACCAGCGCACTGCTAACTTGCTCGGCTCGGCTTGGTGGCATGAGTGCCAATTGTACGCCTACCCAACTTCAGGCGCTGACTGATTTCGGCTACCATATAGGCCTCGCCTTTCAGGTGATTGATGACATTCTTGATGTCACTCAAACCAGCGAGCAACTTGGTAAAACCGCTGGCAAAGATGAAGCTGCCGACAAGGCAACTTACCCTGCGGTTGTGGGCCTCAAAAAATCCGAGCAAATCGCCAAGAAACTGACCGACAAAGCGTTCACCGCCCTCCAGCCCTTCCGCGGCAAAGCCGTCGCTCTAGAAGCCATGGCGCATTTTTTACTCAAGCGTAAAAACTAGAGCCCCAATGCCTTGAATCTCGCATTGATATGCCGTTGGTGAAACTCCACTGAGCATAAAGATTTCAATTCGGCTTCCTTAAAGTGGCGTGATACATCCGGATCGGCCATTAATTGCTCCAAGAAATCTGCGTCATCGCGCCCTGCATGTTTCACCGCCCAAGTCTCCATGGCATTACGCTGAACCACGGCATAAGCATCTTCGCGCGTTAGCCCCTTTCGAATCAGGGCCAACAATACGGTTTGGCTGTTCCACATACCTAAGCTGATGCCCAAATTCTTTTTCATGTTTTTAGGATACACATTCAGGCCTTCCATCATTTTCTGCAAAAGCGCGAACATGTAATTCAGCAACGTGCAGGAATCCGGGAAAATGACACGCTCCACACTACTATGTGAAATATCGCGTTCATGCCACAAGGCCACATTTTCCATCGCCGCCAACGCATTGCCACGTAGCACACGGGATAGCCCCGTAATACGTTCCCAGGTAATGGGGTTACGTTTGTGCGGCATCGCACTACTCCCCTTTTGTCCTTTCGTGAATGGTTCCTCAGCTTCCAACACTTCCGTGCGTTGTAAGTGACGGAACTCAACAGCCCAACGTTCCATACTGGCACCCACCACGGCAATGGCGTTCAGGAATTCCGCATGGTTATCGCGTTGAATTACCTGCGTCGCCATCGGAGCCGGTTTGACGCCTAATTTTCGGCAAACGTATTTTTCCACACGCGGCGGTAGATGGGCATTGGTCCCAACAGCTCCTGAAAGTTTTCCAATGGAAGAAACCGCCCTGGCTCGTTCCAGGCGTTCTAGAGCTCGCCCAAATTCATCATACATCAAAGCCATCTTAAGGCCAAAAGTCGTGGGTTCGGCCTGAATACCATGGCTTCGCCCTATACAAGGCGTGAATTTGTGCCGACGAGCCTGCTTCGCAATGGCTTTACGAACTTTTTTAACGTCCTTGATCAGCAACTCGGCGCTTTGCTTCATCTGCACGGCGAACGCAGTGTCCACGATATCACTCGATGTTAATCCAAAATGCAGCCACCGACTGGCCTTGTGATTGATCTTTTCCGCCACCGCGGTAGTAAAACCAATAACATCGTGATTAAGGGTCCGCTCCAGTTCCTTTTGCCGCTGCACTAATCCTTTAAGATCAGCGAAGCATTTTTTAGCACCGGTCTGCATCCGAGCAAAATCGGCCTTAGGAACAATCCCCTCCTTTACCAGAGCCTCACTGGCGTGCATCTCAATTTGCAGCCAAAGGTTTAGCTTATTTTCGTCAGTCCAAATAGCCCGCATTTCCGGGCGCGAATATCGCGGAATCATACGCGAGGAAGTTACGAGGGGGACGCGCCGGACGTCCAGCGTTAGAAATTAACGCCTCATTCTTTTTCGGGCCTGCTCTAGGATTTTCCGCTCCCGTTCCGTAAGGCTGTGGATGCCCTTTTCAGATATTTTATCCAGAATTGGATCCACCTCCGATTCCACATAATCAACTTCCTCTACTTCCATCGATTTGCCCTGCTTCCGGGAATACGCACGAGCACCACCATCAATGGTCACCACTTTCCGGTCACGCCCAGAAGCAAAGCGTTCCTTCAAACGATCCCACCAAGGCTCCGCCCCAGACCACGTACCACCCTGAACAAAAAATAAAATAAACAGGACTCCCCAAATCATTCCGCCCAAATGTGCGCCATGTGCAATGCCACCTTCTTTAGAAATAATGCCCAATACTCCAATCACCGCCAGTGCGATCAACAAATACTTCGCCTTCATTCGCACCGGGATAATGAACATGATTAAAAAAGTTAGCTCACGTTCCCAATAGACCATCGCAAAAGCTGCGATCAGGCCAAAGATCCCGGCGGAAGCTCCCACCACCCCTGCAGGCGGCAAGAAACCGCTCCATGAAAGAGCACATTGAAGCAG
>WTHG01000159.1:0-3960 GCA_011523245.1 Verrucomicrobiales bacterium
AGCGTTGGTTCCCGCAGCGTTAGTGCCGGGCGTATTGGTAACTTGTGCAAACAAAGGTGTCATTGGTTGAAAAATAAAAACGGGACTGAACGAGCCGGCTTAATTGTCGTCGTCGATCGAATTGGCTTCGCTCTCGAACTGGGCCAGCATCTCCGGTAATGCCAAGCGGCCACGGGCGTATTTAGCCGCTTCGCTTTCAGGAAAATCCCATCGGCAACGGTTGTACCGTCGAAAAGCGAACGACACATTGTTGGCGCTGCGATAACTTTCACCGGCCCAAAACAGAGACTGCGCGGTGAGTGTGTCTTCGGGGAATTTCTTGGAAAACAAGTCGAAGACTACACCGGCATCGGCAAACTTTTCGGCCTTGTAATGACACTGCCCCCAACGAAAGCACATCTTAGGGGCAAATTCATGATCGCCGAAACGGTCCATGAACTTCTCGGCCACCTTGGCGGCCACCGTGTAGTTTTCCCGTTTGTAGAAGTATTCATTGATTCGAATCATCACATTGGGAATCAGCGGACTCTTCGGATAGGTCGCCGCTAGCGTAACATATTCCTCCAACGCGCGATCGAAATCGTTCGCCTCCTCATAACATTGCGCCAGCTTATATTGAGCATCCGCCGCCAACGTGTGATTGGGATATTGGCGAACAATCAACACATAGCTGTTGGCCGCCTCATTCCAGTCCTTTAACTCCTGAGAGAATTGGCCGCTGAGGTAGGCAATGCGCGGTAGGTATTTGGGATCGGGGTAATCGACCATGATTTCCTGCAGCACACGGCGACCAGCCTTAAGGGCCTGCTCACTCTCAGCATCTCGCTCGAGTTTAAGGTTGTTCTTAAACAACTCGAAATAACTCTCCGCAATATGGAATTGTGTTTGAACGGCGAGTTGCTGGTTGCCGAATATTTTGCTGAACGCCGACACGATCCCATCGGTGCCGATGGCCACGGGCAGTTTCAGGAGCAATTTACCGACGCCCTCTTCCGGATCGGCCGAGGCATCGACATATAGTGCGGTCAAATGATCCCCAAAGAAACACTCGATCTCCTTGTCAATGTCGCTGAAGTTTGCGGCCGTAGGTTTCTCGCGTGCCTTCAATTCGAACGATCCGGTAAAGATGCCGCTGTGGCTTAGTGTTTCATGAAGTTCCACGGATTCCTTCTCACCGCTTTCGCTCGCAATCACCACCGTAGCGCTGTCGCGTTCGTCGCTGATATCCAAATCCGGGTCAGCCACCAAAACGAACAGTTTTTCGCCCACATGCAACAACTCAACGGCATCTTCATAACCTTCATCGGTCACAACCAATCGACCAGCCGTTTGCATTCGTGCTACCGAGCTCAGCTCTTGCGCTTCTCCTTCCGGGCGAACGCCATCCTGATAAACGGCGGTGATTAGGGATTGCCCATTCACGTTGAGCACCGCGTCCAGCAACCCATCTCCGGGCTGCTCCTCCGCTTCTGGATCAACACCCGCTGGCCGTGCCCGCCCCGCCAAACTATTCCCGCTTCCCAGTGCACGCGGCAATAAAATTGGGCTTCCTTCTCCTCCAAGTTGCATTTTGACCTGACCAACAAATCGTCCCTTCCGCAGCGCAAGATTCCCTTGCCCTGGATCTTCACTGGAAAAATCTCCGTACTGTGTGGACAGCATGCAGGTGACTTCCACCGCGTTGGTCGTACCGGCATTGAGCAATACCCTAACAGTGCTGAGACTGTCTTTCGCGGCATCGGGATCAATCACTTCCACCGTCAGCGGCACGAAATAATCCACGCCCACCGGCTCGGCATTCGGTTCCTCCGGTTTAGGTAAATAAATCGGGCTCGGACGCGCCTCGGAATCCGATGGCGGCTGTGTCCGGGTTGTGCCGATAATTCGCACCAAACCCTCGGTGGGTTCATTGGCAAACACCATACCTTCTCGAAATACCGTGTGCCCTGGAAAGGTGTTTTGCTTATCAGCATAGCGACAGAATATCTGATCGCCGGCGGCAATCTGCAGTTTCGTTGGATCCGATTCCACGCTAGTATCCACCTCCACTCTAAAGATTCCGGAGTATTCCTCAGTCTCGGTCGCTATAAGCTCCTTCCACTTGGCACCGTTCAGCCAGATTTCGACCGGCACAGTATCCCGCTCGTCAGACTGATCCATGTCATAATCCACCACCTCAAATGTGACCCGATCGCCTGGATCAATCCGGAGCAGTTCTTTCCGTGCCTGATTCACACCTCCTTGGGCATTCCGTTGGAAATCGAATCCAACGGGTACCACGCGGGCATCGTTGTAGGTAGCCTGCAGGGTTTGCGTGAGTAAGCGGCTCCCTCCGCGAGTAGTCACAGCCATTTCATCTGTATAACTGGCCATCACCCGGTCTCCTCCGGCGATTTCCAAAGTTTCATTGCCGGCCAATGTGCTGACATCCACTTCGGTCGGGATAAACCTTTCCTCCGCATCTCGGATTTCAACGTGATTGATTGATACCGAATCCCCGAGATACTCGTCCACCAGCAAACGGGTGTAGCGAACTTTGATCGGGTCAAAGAAGAATTCCCATTCACGATCACGCAGAATCACGCCTGCTCCGGAGGCTGGCCGTAATTCCATCTGTGCCAGATCCATCAAACCATCTCCAGATACTTCCACTGGTTTCAGAGATAAGATCTGCGCCCCGGCCGCATCAATCTGCACCAGTCCCACGCGTTGCCAGGCGAACCTATTCCAGTCGCCGGTATCCTGAACAGCTGCCTCGATCAGTTGATCTCCAAACTCGACTCGAAACCGGGAACCTCCAGTGTTATGCGAAGCATGAATCCATAGTTCATAAGCCCCCGGCTGTTCCGCTTCAAAGGCCCATTTCATCCAGTCCCCCGCCTTACGCCAAGCCCCTAGGTGCGCCGGCTTACCGTTGGCGGCCTCGTGTAGCGCAAACTCCTTGTTCTCCTCATCCTGATGTAGCTCAAGCTTTGTCAAATCCATGGCCAACGGCTCAAGTGCCGGCACCGCGGCGTCTGTATTGGCTTTCAGAAATTCTTGGGCAGCCGCCACATCGAAATCGGTTTCCTGAAATGGTTTTAACTGTGGTTGTGCGTTATTGTCATTTGCACGCGCCCGTGTGGCGTGCAGGCCGTTGGCGCCCTGTTTGGAGGCGGCAAATACCGTGAGCTCATGCACGCCGGCTTCCAACCAGACATCCACCGATTTTGTTTCGTTCGATGGCGCGAGTTGCACTGTGCCATTCACTGCTACCGCCACCTGATCAGCCTGCACGGCAATACGCATGGCGCCTGCCCGACGTTGAACCAGTTTCCCGTGCCAAATCACAGCAACCGGCGCAGCGGTGTTGTCCGCCTCTTCCTCCGGCTCCCAGCTTAGTTCTGTTACAACATTAGTCGCTGTCGCGGTGCCCTTCCCCAGCTGAGCCACCTGCGCCCAAGTGGTGACAGCAGTGTGGTCGCCCGCATAGATGCGTTGCTGCATCTTCCCAAAAGCAGCCGCCACTGGTGCGGCATCCGCCAAACGGGGATGCGCTGCCAGCGTGAACCAATACACGCCGTCATGACTCCCCAGCAACCTCCCTCGCACTGGAGCGTTCTCAGTTGCATTTGGGGTATTAACCCGAACTCGAGAAACGGCATGCAGCTGTTTCATATCCACCGTCAACGCTTTGGGCGTAAGACCGTCCGGTTCACTTTGCCAATAAGATTCCCGACTATGATCGATGGCCATCAGTGGGTTGTGATCAATGGCACTATCCGATGCCGAGGCCCCGGCCGGCAATTCCGAGGTGGCAATAGCCGCACGGAATTCGCCGGTGTGTGGACCGGTTTCTTCGAGTTGCACCTGCACTTGATCGCCACTGTCGGCCCGGAGCGTGACCGTTAGCTTATCGGCTTCATCGCCTAAATCGCGGTCCTTATCGCGCACACGCAGAAAAATGCGATTCCCCGGCTT
>WTHG01000159.1:4060-10373 GCA_011523245.1 Verrucomicrobiales bacterium
GTACTGCGCAATAAAACGCGTTCACGATCGCCCCCCGGTTTAGTAGTGATAATCACCGGGATGCTGTTCTGGCCGCGACTCACACCCAAGTCGCGGTCATGGACGACAATAGACAACGCGTTCCCGGGCACATGTAGTCGTTTACTATTTTGCCCCAAACGGCCCACCGTTCGCAGGAGGTTTAGTTGTTGGAGGTAACGTTGTTCCAGCCCGTAAATCTCGGACAAGCTGAATAGGGTCCGGTTAGCCAACTCCACATCCGGCACGCGTTCGAGAATGTGCTGAAATTTTTCGCGCGCCTCATCGTGTTGTTCTTGGCGGAAGGCCAAAAGACCCGTCAGAAATTCAGCCCGTACAGATACCTGTTGATCCGTACTTTCCTCCAATCCTTTAAACACCCGCGCGGCCTGATCATAAATCTTCTGGGCCATGAACGATTCACCAATACCAAACTTCGCCTCCACGGCATGCGGTGTACCATTAAATCGGTTGGTCACCGTGGCGTATTCCACGCGGGCTACATCGTAGCGTTGCCCTTTGAAATAACTCTTGGCCAATAATAACTGCAACCGTGCCTTAGCATCTTCGCTCTGCTCCTTGCTCTCCGGCTTTTCCGGGTCCGTGAAAATAATCAGCCAACCACGTAAAATATCCTCCACATCAGCCAACCGATCCTGATCCCCGCCGGTCATTAGATGGTTGCACACAAACTCAATGAGGTCCGGGGGCAGATCATTGCGGTGTTGCTTAAACAACTCGGCGTTATCCTTATACAATTCCAGCGCCTTGCCCCGATCACCAAGCCGGAGATACAAAGCAGCTTGTAGAAGCGGTGCCATGGGGCTGTCCTCGTCTATAGTCAAGCCCACCGCCCCCATGCGCGAATGTGCGCGCAGGATGGCTCCTCGCCCCTCGCTCTGAGACTCTTCGGTCGCGTTGGTCACATGCGCTAATGCGCCCGTCATCAGCGTGGCGCTCTCCACATACCGCTCTTGTTCGAAGGCCTTTTGCGCATAACTCCGAAAGGTGTTCCAACGGTTCTGGTCGTTACCCACATCGCGGGTGGAACGTACGAGCGCCAGCAGCCGGCTTATGGCCGGTTCGTTGTCCGATCCGCCGGCCAGCAACAGGTCGCTGTTGGCCCAAGCCGATTGATCCGGCGCGCGCAAGCCGCGAATGGCCCGATACACGTCCAGCCGCGCAGGTTCCTCCAGCATTTTGAAACCCTCGTACAACGGATTATCGCCCGTGGTGTACTTGTCGTTATTCAGTGCATAATCCCGCCAAACACTGGAGAAATCCCGCCAACTGCGATCGGCGACGAAAGGCACGTTCGCCGCATCCTCTTGAATCTGCGCCACGGCCTTGGAAAAGCCCGCCACGTTGCCCTGCAGTCGGAGCACATCCGTCGCGCGATGGGCGGCTAGACGTAGCTTCAGCTCTGGCCAACGGTATTCGATCTGCTCGCGCAAGGCACCGTTGGGTTGCCCGCCATTCAGAAGGAACCGTTCGGCGGCCGTGCGTTCTTCGCTGCGATTTTCCGTCGGCTTGTCCACCACCCGACGCCACCAATCCAGCGCCTGATTTTTCTGGTTCAATTTCCACAACACATCTCCTATGTAATCGCCATAAACCGAACTGATCTTACCGCGGATCGCCCATTGATACACTTGATTGGCCAAGGCGCCGTCCTGCTCTCGATCGGCCAGTTGCATCAACTCACGCAACAACGAATAATTTGGTGAATCGGCCATCGGTTGCATGCGGACAATTTGCTGCACAATCCGCTTCCGCTCTGCCTTATCCTCATCCGTGTCCCCGAGGTACAGGCTAAACACACCACGGGCCGCCACCGCGTCGTGCGGATGGCGTTGCCACAGGGCGCGGGCAATGGTCCGTGCCGTAGCCGGATCCGTGGGCTTAGCATACTGGACGAGGGCGGCCCGCTGCGCGTTGACCAGCCGTAGCTGATTCTGCGGGCTGAGACTGTTGAATTGTTTGAGCGCCTCCGCTCGCAATGGCACGGCCGCCTTGGGGTTGTCCTGCGGATTGGGATAACGCAACAATGCCTGCACCAATGACTCGCGGTTTTGTGCCGCCAATTGGTCGGCCACAAACTTGCTTTTCACTTTCTGTTCCTTGACTGATTTGACCGCCTTGACCCAGTCTCCAATATAGTCGCGATAATAGGTCACCCACAAATAATCCCGGCGCTCCTTCAACACCATGGCGACGTCGCTGCGGAATTGCCCGCCATCCTCTTGGCCAGACAGCAGATCGTTCATCAACGTGTTTAAATTCGAACTGTGAACGTGCACTTCCTTGAGAGCTTCACGCGCATGGAGCAGCGCCTTGGCATCATCCTTCACGCGATCCCGATACAAGGTGCGTGACAACGCGTACCGCAAAGCCAGCACGTCATGTTCTCGTTTGGCTTGTTTCGCGGAATTCACCGCCGTCACCAGCACGCGGTCGGTATCCGTCACGCGCCGCTGAAAATCGGCATCCTTGGTCTTTGCATCGGCAACGGCCTTCTGCAACTCCTGCTGGCGTTGCTGCACGAGTTTGGTGGCCGTGGCCAGAGCCTGTTGGGCGGCCTGCTTGGCATCACCCTGCGCCTTGTTGAAGGCGTCGCGCTTGGTTTGTTCGTCCGCCTTGGCGGCTTCGAGGTTCTTTTCGGCCGTAGTTACTGCCGAATGAGCTGCGGCTCGGGCGCTGTTCGCCGCGTCGATCATCCAGGTCACATAATAATAAACCATGTTATGCGATCCCGCCGCGTGCGGCAGAGAAGCCTGCACGACGCGTGCGGCCTGTGCCACATTGCCCTCACGCGCATGGGCGTGAGCGGCAAAGACCGCCACTTCCCAGCGCTGCCGTTCATTACCATATTTGCTGGTGATCCCGCGTAAATCCGCTTCGATCTGCTGGGCCGTCATGCTCGCATTATGCATGTAGGAGATCTGCTGGGCATACAAGGCCGCGCTGTCTTGAACCGCGCGCGCCTTCCGTAGGCTCTCCACGGCGTTAGCCCATTGGCTCTGCGAGGCGTAGCTTCTCGCCATGAGACCATGCAACTCGAACTGCTGCGGACGACTGAACGGTAGGCGTTTTTGGATTAGCTTCTGAGCTGCCTGATTAGCCTCGGCCCAGCGCGAAATCGCCCGATATTCATTCACCGCCCGCAGTCCGACGCGTGAGGTGTAGGCATCAGCCGGCAATTTTTCCACGAGGCTTTCACATAATTGGGCCGAACGGATCCGAAGCCGGGCATTGCCTTCCTTGCCGTATAATTCAGAAGCCCGTTCGGCAGCTTTGCGATTGGCCGCCACGGGCTTGTGTTCCCACAGCAGCCGCAATACATCTGCAGCCTCGGCGCGTTTGCCATTGCGTTCCAGTCCGTCAGACACTCGCAAGGCTACATCCAGCGCCTCGCCTGAATCCGGGTAACGTGATAGATATTGGCGACCGTACGTGATGAATTCATCCCGGCGCGCCATCGCCTCCAATCCATCGAGCAAACTCAGCATCACTTCGCGATGTCGTGCGTGACGGCTTTGTGCTTTCACAAAGCGTTCACCCACACGCACCAAGCCGAATACCCGGCCTTCGGCATAGTATAAGTCGGTTAACTCCAGCATCACCTTGGCCCCTTCTGGTGAGGCATCAAGGGATTTGTTGAGCTGCGATTCGAGGGCGGTTGCTCTTTCATCCACGGCATCTGTTTTGGAAGGGACCGCCGCGGTCAACACCAAGGTCAAACCCAGCATCAATGGGAAAATAATTTTTTTCATCTGTTAAATTGTAGAAGGTTAAAATCCGGCTTTGGCGAGTGCCTGTGAAATTCTCTTGGCCTCGGGGGCCAGCTGACTTTCTGGAAATTCATCGATCAATTGATCAAATCGTTTTCGCGCCTCAGCACGACGATCGAGCCGGAAGAGACATCGGCCGTAGTTGAACAAGATTACATCCAAAAAATTGGCGTCCGGATGATCGGACAACACTTTCTCAAAAACATCCACGGCTCGGTCATAATCCTTTTTTTGATAATAGAAACTTGCCATCTTGGCCACCGCATCCCCGACGCGGCCGCTTTCGGGGTGTTGATCAAAGACGGCCTTGTAAGCCTGAAACGCGCGTTCGTACATTTGCTCCGAATTGCCGCGCGCCGCCTTGGCCATATCTTCATAGCATTCGCCAATACCATACTGCCCCTCACCGCGCAGCTGGCTTTTGGTAAGGCGCGTGAGGTTGGTATACAGCGCGATAGCCCGGGCATGATCACCAGACTTCTGTGCCACACGAGCCTGTTGCAGAATTGCTTCATCCAGATAAATACTTTCCGGAAATTCTCGTTGCAACCGTAGGCTCATTGCCGCCGCCAAGTTTAGGCGATCCATGGAAAAATAAATACGCCATAACTGTACGTACGTTTCCTCCAATAAACCGCCGCCGATTTTACGAGCTTCCACAGCGATTTCCTCGCACACGACCAGAGCTTCCTCGTATTTGCGTTGCGCCTTGTCGTCCAAACCGAAGTCTCGATATTGGGTGCCAATTTGAGTGAGCGCACTAGCGGTCTTAAGCTGGGTCTTGAGCGCAAGTTCGGCATCTCCAATTTCAGTACGAGTCACACGAACGCCGCCCAGATTACCCTCCACACATTTGGCCGCCGTACTGAGATCCTGCGGTCCAGCGGAAATATTCAGAGCATCGTGATAGGAAATGCGAATCAAATCCCCAGCCCGCGCCTGAAGTTTAGTGTCGCCAGCCACCACTTCCTCGGCCGAATCCACCGGCACAGTTCCGCGAAATACTCCGGTGTGAATGGTGCCGTCATCTTCTTCCACTTGAATTTCCTGCACCAAGTCCTCGCCTTCCGGTTTGGCTCCCGGCACACCGGACTCAGCCGGGGCTTGGGCAGGTTTTTCAATTACGGTTTCCTCGGCTTTGCGGGCCGCTTCCGTCAAAGTGATCTCCAACTTATCCACAACCTTGAAAGGATCCACCTCCAGTTTCTCTTCAAGAGTATCTTTGATCGGGGCTCCAGGCACACGGGGTGTGGGGGGGGATTGTTCAGCGGGATTCCCCTCAGGAACAACACCTTCGGCGATGAGTTTGGCTTTCTCCTCTTCAATCTCCAGCGGAGTCTTTTGCCGGAGCACCTGGATCTTCACTTTGATTGAATCCGCCTTATCGCTAATGTCACGATCCGCATCAGTGACCTGCAGGTTGGCCTCTTTACCGAGCACCACGCCTTGCAGTGATTCGGAAAACGCCCCGTCCATCACTTTCACCAACGCGTTACCCACCACGGTTACGGCCTGATCGCGCGCCACATCAAATTGGCGATCGGCGGTATGGGAATCCTGATACTGCACCTGCACCTTGGCCGTACCGGTGACTTCAATGATGCCGTTTCCTTTGCGAGCTTTCCCTAGGCGCGTAGGAATGGATCCGAGCACCACACGCACGTTCCGACCAATGGCGGCACATTGCACGATCTCCTCGTCGCCCTCGGACGTGACCACCTTGACAGGTACGGTTTCGTCTTTTTCCAGAATCGCTAAATCCGCGTCTTCAATTTTCACGAAGAACCGTTTGCCGGCTTCCAGTTTCTCGGCGTTTTGATCCTTCTCACTGACGGCCGTACCGACCTTTTCCAAGGCCGCAATAGCGCGCCCGTAATGGCCTTGTTTAAAATGCCCCAACCCGATGTAGTAATAGGCCTCGTTTACCTGCTCTGCCACAGGAAACTCTTCAATTACCCGCCGCATGACCTTAAAGCATTGGCCGTAATGCCGCCCCTCAAAGAGGCAGGCCCCCATCTTCAGGGTCGCCTCAGCACGTTGTTCGTTGTCCGTATTCTCCTCACTGGCCACAGCCTCGTAATGCACACGAGCCTTGTCATAGGCGTTGCCCTTCGTGAGGTAATGCTCTCCCAGTTTAAGGTGCGCTTGAAACCGAACCTTACTGCTCGGGTACCGATCGACCACCGATTGCCAGATCTCCAGGGCCTTTTCCTGTTCGCCAGCGTCGTAGCGCAATTCGCCCGTTTGCAGCAGCTTGCGGGCAGCGCGATCATCGATGATTGACCCGCGAACCGGCGGGGCGGCCTGCACGGCCAATGTGAAAAAGAAAACGGTGGTAAAAAGGATGCGTTGGAGCATGGCGTTTTGGACGTGTGATCCGGCTTATTTGATCATCATTCCCGACAACAACTCACCCTGGGCGGTCATTGCGGGTAGTGGGATTATCCTACGCCCTGCCCCACACAACGCAACCCTTAGCATGCGTTCGTGAACAAATCCTGAAT
>WTHG01000468.1 GCA_011523245.1 Verrucomicrobiales bacterium
ACTTTTAGCGGATCATCCAAACCTGCCACCGGTTTACCGCGCTGATCCCAGGACAAGGACAAGCCCGGCCCATGGCCGGAGGCGCTGCCGTCACTGCTATCCAACTGCATGGAGGCAAAGCGGGTTTCCTGCCCCAGTTGCTGGGCAGCTACCTGATCCGCGGAAATGCTGTTGGCCATGTTCTGGCCGGGAACGGAATAGCGATTAGCGCCGGTCAGCCAAAAGGTGCTGCCCCAGTGAGCTTCATTGCTGTACTGGTTGGAGCAACCCTGCACCAAGGTGAAATCTTTTTTATGCCGAGCCAAAGGTGCCAACCCTTCGGTTAATTTGTAGCCCGCCCCGGTGTCTTTTAAATCCGGATACCAGGTTTCCTTGGTCACCCCAAAACCAATCCCCATGAAGACCGCCCGCTTGGGAATACCATTTGTTGCTTTCGGGGCAGCCGAGGCAAACATTCGGAAACCTAAGGATTCCAATGTCGGTAACGCGATAAGGGCCCCCGTGCCACGAAGGAAATGACGACGATGTAGTTTGGTGCTCATAGTTTGATCAATTACCTTTTTTCAAATTAAGCTGCTGCTAATTACACTCCCAAATCCTGACCGAGTCGAAAATAATTTCACACTCAGGTCCGCCCTTGAAGGTAAATCTGTGCTTTCCGTCGGCCTTGGGGTTTATGATGGTGACCTTTTCATGCTCATAGGTTTTACCCTTGCCGTTAACCTCGATCCGAATCCTTCCCAATTCGTATTCGATTACCAGATCGATCCACTGATTTAAGGCCATCTCGGATTCGGGCTCCAAAAAGGATGGCCCATCTGGAAGTTTTATCCTGTGCCCCCCATCTTTTAAAATACCAAGATTAATCATGTGATGGCCGATCTGAAAAGAGGGGCGACCCGGAGTAAGTTCAGGCTTGGAAAACTTATAGCGTAAGTGACAAACGAATTTCTCCGGAATTCGGTTGATATGAGCGACTGGCTCGAGCCCGAGATGATGATCCCTCTTCAAAACCTTCATAGCCTCTTCTTTAGATTTGAAAAGAGGAGCAACGGTTAATTTTCCATCCTTGAAGCTCTTTCCCTTGGGTTGCCCCCAGCGTTCCCGGTTCAGTTCTCCATCAAAATCATCGAAGTAAACCAGCTTTCCAGCCTTAAATAGCTCGGACTTGAACTTGGGATCTTTGGCATGGAGTTGCACCGAAAGCGTGACGAGAATAGTGAGCGACCAGAATTTGATTTTGTTTAAGTTCATGCTTTGAATACAGGTCCTAGAAACCCATTAGGATTGGACAAAATATTTGATTATCTCCGTGCATTCTTGTCTTGACGATCGTGCGTATAGGGCCATGCCACCTCACTTCTTAAAAGCAGGGTGCTTCGGATTGCCGGCATAAATTAGATATGCCAGTAGATCGAAGACGTCATCTTTACTCATGGTATTGATCAGCCCGACCGGCATCATCGAAATACGCGAGGGTTCGATCGATGCCAGATCATTGACATCGACAAGGGTATTCGAACTGGGGTTCATCATATCCGTATTTACTTGGTAGCGATCCTCACTGAGATTCATGATACGCCCACTGATCACGCTTCCGTCTTTCATTTTAAAATTGGTCGCTCCGTATTGGTCACTGATCTCCTTGCCGGGATCGATGATGGCTTCAAGCAGGTCATAGGCGCTGAACTTACCACCGGCAGCAGACAGATCTGGTCCGACCGCACCCCCTTCTCCGTTAAAGCGATGACAGACGTAACACGCACCGACACCAGCCATTTTTCTACCATTCGCGAAGTCGCGCCGGGATTTTACTTCAGCATCCAAATCGCGGGCGAAATCCTTCAACGTCCAGTTCTTGACGAACGATCGGGTTTCAAGCGTGAACTGAGGAATACTGCTCTTGGGTTGGGTTTGGATCAGTTTCTTGAGCGCAGGCGTCAGGTCTGCCTCCGGCACGGCCTCCGTGGCATGCCTCTTTATGTCGGCCAAATAATTGGCCAGTCGCGCGCCGCCTTTGTAGTTTCCGGAAAGTACAAACCACCGGAAGTATGTCTCGCGCAGTTCAGGGGTCCAACCGTCCTGCAGGTAGCGGAGATTGAGGGCGTAGCCGATCTGTTCCTCTTGGCCGGATGCGTTCGCAAGCAACTTCATGCCACGCTCAACGGCAAAGGGCGCATTTAAGAATGCTGCGATGGCGGACAAATCCCGGTTTTCTTCCGGCGTCTGGGCCGGATAGATTCCATCAAGCCATTGAATCAGTCCGGTTTTTTCTTTCGGTTGCCCGCCGCGAGTCAATGCCAGGGTAACGCCGCGCAGTAGGTCGAGACGTGTCTGGTGGGAGCTGGTCTGGTGGTAATTGATACTCATCGCCTTTTCAAAGATTTCCACCGCCGAGTTCGTCGCGTCCACGCGAGCGAGTGCGATCAAGACGGCGGTAATAATGACCGGATTCTTTTCACCTTTGATGCGGCCTTTCCAATTACCGACCTTTTGTTTCTCCAGCGCCGCCCGAGCGGCATGACGAATACCGCGATCGGCTGAGCCCAATGAGGCCCAAATATGGTCTAGCTCGGACGCGCTTGCAGCAGCTGCATCCCGCTGTAGATGGGCCTCAAGTGAATGACGGTCCTGTCGTCCTAATTTGCCGCCTGGGACAGATC
>WTHG01000138.1 GCA_011523245.1 Verrucomicrobiales bacterium
CTGCACCGTCTTCACGCCGTAACCGGCTTTCTTGAGGGCGCGGATGCCATTGACGGCAGCCTTAGCACTGCTAATGGTCGTCATGATGGGTGTACCGGTGTAGATAGCACTCGTGCGAATTTGGACTTCGTCGCTGCGTGGCACTTCACCGGTGGGAGTATTAATGACGAGTTGCAGATCGTTATTCTTTAGCAAATCGAGCGAGTTGGGCCGACCCTCGGCGAGCTTGTTCACACGCTCCACTTGCAGTCCGGCTTCCTCAATAACCTTCGCCGTGCCGCCGGTAGCAACCAACTCGAAGCCGAGATCCACAAAGTCCTTCGCCAACGCGGACACAACGGCTTTGTGCGCGTCACTCACACTGATAAACACCTTGCCTTCCAGCGGTAACGGAGAGCTGGCGGCCATTTGACTCTTAGCATAGGCCACCCCAAGATCGGCATCGAGGCCCATCACCTCGCCGGTGGACCGCATCTCGGGGCTGAGGATGATGTCTTGCCCGATAAATTTGTTGAACGGAAACACCGATTCTTTCACCGCCCAATAGCTCGGCCAAATTTCCTCCGTAAAGCCAAGTTCGCTTAGCTTGGCACCGGCCATCACCTGCGCAGCGAGCTTGGCAAGCGGTTTACCAATGGCTTTGCTAACAAACGGAATCGTCCGCGAGGCGCGAGGGTTTACCTCAAGCACATAAACAATTTCATCCTTTACCGCGTACTGCACGTTCATCAGGCCGGTGACTTCCAGCTCCTTGGCCATCGCGTGCGTATACTCGCGCATGGTGTCGATGGCAGCTTGAGAAAGCGTGTGCGGCGGCAGCACCATGGCGGCATCGCCCGAGTGCACGCCAGCAAACTCCACGTGCTCGAGCATCCCACCGATGACGATCGTGCCGTCTTTGGCGTCCGCGATGCAGTCCACATCCACCTCCGTAGCGTCTTCGAGAAATTTATCCACCAATACCGGCCGTTCCGGCGATGCCTCCACCGCGTGCTGCATATAATGGCGCAGCTCGTTGTCCGAATACACAATCTGCATCGCGCGCCCGCCAAGCACGAAGGACGGCCGCACTAACACCGGATAATCCAGCTTGTGCGCCTCGGCCACTGCTTCCTCCTCGTTGGTAGCCAAGCCATTGGGTGGTTGGGGAATATCCAGTTTGTGCAGCATGGCGGCGAACAACTCGCGATCCTCCGCGCGCTCAATGCTTTGCGGGCTGGTGCCGAGGATGTTCACGCCATTGGCCTGCAGGCCGAGCGCGAGGTTCAGCGGCGTCTGCCCGCCAAATTGTGCGATGGCGCCCCAGCAATTTTCGCGCTCATAAATGTGCAGCACATCCTCAAGCGTGAGCGGCTCGAAAAAGAGTTTGTCGCTCGTGTCGTAATCGGTGGAGACCGTCTCCGGATTCGAGTTCACCATCAGCGTCTCGAAACCGTCCTCCTTCAGCGCAAACGCCGCGTGCACACAGCAGTAATCAAACTCAATACCCTGCCCGATCCGGTTTGGACCGCCACCGAGGATCATCACCTTCTTGGCATCGGACGCATCAATCTCGTCATCGCCTCGGTCGTAGGTGGAATAGTAGTATGGTGTGTACGCTTCGAACTCCGCCGCGCACGTGTCCACCAGCCGATAGGCCGGCACAAGCCCCGCCGCCTTACGCTCCGCGCGCACGGCATCCTCCGTGCGCCCCGTTAGATGAGCAATCTGCCGATCCGAAAATCCGTACGCCTTTGCTTTCTCGAGTAGTGCTGAATCCATGTAAAACCGGGGCAGTAAAGCCCACCGAGGCAAGGCGAGGCAAGCGGCATTGTGAATTGCGAATAATTAAAGCAACTCCACCGCCCGCACCAGCTCGGCCGGTGTGTTGTAAAAGTGTGGCGAAAAGCGAAGGTAATCCTGTCCGGAACGACCTCCACGTATGGAAGCGATGATGTTTTTGGTGGCCAATTTGTCGCCCAGCACTTTCATGTCCGTGTTCTCACGCCAGCAACTGGTGATACCGCTGACGGCAGCAGGATGAAACACTTCGTAACCCTTTTCCTGCAACGCATTGACCAGCCACGTCCGCTTGGCGGTGAGATCGGCAGTGATGCGGTCGATGCCCACCTCCAACAGCAGGCCCAGTGCAGCATTCAGGCCGCTGATGCCAAGAATGTTAAAACTGCCGGCCTCGTAACGGCGCGCGTCGGCACGGAGATTCATAGTCTCCTGCGCGACGTAATTCGGGCAGCGCACATTGTTCCAGCCAAAAGCCGAAGGCGCGAGGCGATCCTGCAATTCGCGCCGCACATAAAACACACCAGCCGCGCACGGACCGAGCAGCCACTTATGGGCATCGGCTGCTAGAAAATCCACGTGCTCCACAGTAGTCGGAAAGGCGCCGAGCGTTTGGATGGCATCGAGGCAAAAGAGCACGCCGCGTTCACGCAGCAGCCGGCCAATCGCATCGTGATCAATCCGCCAGCCGGAAACGAAATGGCACGAAGCCAGCGCCACGAGGCGCGTTTGGTTCGTGAGCTGTTCGGCCACGATGTCCGGCGTGATTTGCCCCAGCGCCGGAGTTTGCAACAGCCGCACCGTCACTCCGCGCGATTTCAGCGCCAACCAAGGGTAAACATTAACCGGGAAATCATCCTGATAAATCAGCACCTCATCCC
>WTHG01000186.1 GCA_011523245.1 Verrucomicrobiales bacterium
ACCTTGATGCCGCCAAAGCCCGTCCGCACACCGGCCTCACCGGGCTTGATCTTCTTGATAAACAGGAACAGACAAATTGCCGTGAAAAACAGCAAACCAGCGAAAATGATAGCGGCGATAAACATTTTATAACTCCGAGACGATTAGAATATAGGTTACATGGACAAACACACCAAGACACAGGACACCGAGCGCGTTGGGGATACTCCGCCCGTGGGGACAGAAAGTGGTGTCGGAGGAGAATGTAAACCATTGCCGCCATGCGGCGCTACTATAATCTTTGAAAAAGTTTATAATCGAAAAATGACTTTAGGACTTTTTTCAAGTGGCGGGAATTATCGCCGTGATTTAGAGTTGCTTAATGAAACCCACGCTCTCCCTTGCCCTACTGTGCCTGACCCTTTCCGCCTCGGCCGCGGTACCCTCTCTTTTAGACCGATTGCAGGATGACAACGCCCGCGGAGCCGATTTATGGATTTATAATGACCTCAAAACCGCCATGGCCGAGGCCAAACGCACGGGCAAACCGATCTTCGTCACCTTCCGCTGTGTACCCTGCTCGGCCTGCAAGGCATTTGATGCCGAAGTAGCCAAGGGAAGCAACGTGGTCCGGGATCTGGCCCAAAAACACTTTATCTCCCTGCGTCAGGTCGAAATGAAAGGAGTCGATCTCAGCCTGTTCCAATTCGATTACGACCTGAACTGGGCCGGTATGTTCATCAATGCCGATGGCGTGGTGTATGCCCGATACGGCACCCAGAGCGCGGATGGACCCGATGCCTACAACTCCATCGCCGGTCTGGAGAACACCATGAAACGTGTCCTGAAACTGCACGCTGATTACCCGAAGAACAAGCTACAGCTCGCCGGCAAACGCGGAGCCCCCAAACCTTACAAGACCGCTCTGGAAATGCCCGGGCTGGAGAATAAAGCCGCTTTTCGCCAAACCACCCACCGTAACAACTGCATCCATTGTCACAACATTCACGATGCCGATAACCACAAGCTGCACCTCGAGGGCAAGCTCACCAAGGAAAAACTCTGGCGTTATCCATTCCCGGAAAATATCGGATTGAGCATTGACGTGGTGGACGGCCAGCGCATTAGCAAGGTGCAACCCAACAGCGCCGCCGACAGAGCCGGGCTAAAGGTTGGTCAGCGTATTGCCGGCATGGACGGTCAACCCATCACGTCCATCGCAGACATCCAGTGGGTCCTGCACAACCGCAGCAACGGCGTGGAGAGCATTCCCTTTACCATCTCCGGCAGCAGTCGCGCCTACCGCATGCGCACCGCGCCGGGCTGGAAGAAAACGGATATCTCTTGGCGCGGCTCCCTCTGGGCCCTGCACCCGCGCATCCGCGTTTATTTTCCTCCCGCATCCGCCAACGAAATCCGTCGGCTCAACCTCCCGGCCGGCCAGCAGGCGCTCAAGGTGAAATGGATCAACACCGGCAGCAAGGAAGGCCGTGCCGCTTATAGTGCCGGCCTCCGCCTCAATGATTATGTCGTGGGCATCGCCGGCAAACCGTTTGATAACTCCATCAACCATCGTACCTTCAACCTGCACGTGAAGATGAATTATAAGTCCGGTCAAAAGCTGCCGCTGGACCTCATCCGCGGCGGGCGCAAAATGCGGCTGGAATTGCCGCTTCAATAGGTCATGCTGTCGGCCATGCGATTACTCCACAATTGCCTGCCATGGCTGGCAGTTTTCTGCGCCTTCCAACTGAATGCCGCGGAACCGCTGTTTCGATTTGGCGCGATTGCCGATTGCCAGTATTGCGATAAGACCAGCGGCAACCGCAAATACAGTGATTCCCCGCGCAAACTCCGCGAGTGTGTGGCGCATTACAACAAGCTGGACCTCGCCTTTGTGGTGCATTTGGGCGATTTCATTGACCGCGATTTCGCCAGCTTCGATGTGGTCGGCCCCATCTTCGGCCAGCTTAAAGCGCCCCGCTATCATGTGCTGGGCAACCACGATTTTTCCGTGGCAGACGATAAGAAAGCCCTCGTGCCTAAGCGCATGGGACTCAAGAATCGGTACTACGATTTCACCCACAAAGGATGGCGTTTCATCGTGCTTGATGGCAACGACATTAGCACCTACGCCTATCCGGCCAACGATCCACGCACGGCGGAGGCCAAGGCCTTTCATCGACGACTAAAAGCCGGCACGCCCAACTGGAACGGCGGACTCAGCAAGACCCAACTCGCATGGGTGCAGAGTAAACTTGAGGCGGCCACTAAGGCCAAGGAACGTGTGATTCTTTTCTGCCATTTCCCCGTACACCCGCCTAATGTGCATAATTTATGGAACGCGAAAGCCTTAACCGATCTGCTGACAAAATATCCCTGCGTAGCTGCCTACATGAATGGTCACAACCACGGAGGCAATTACGGGCAGCTGGGCAAAATACATTTTCTCACACTCAAAGGCATGGTAGATACTAACACCTCAGCCTATAGCGTGATTGAGGTACACAAAGATCATCTAGAGTTGAAGGGGTTTGGACGACAAAAAGGCCGCACGCTTCCCCTGAAGCGATGATTTTAATTCCACGCCGGCTTGTGAATATGCGGCCGGATACGGGTCACGAAGAGCGCCATGGTCAAAACAGCCACCAGCACTACGAGATAGAAAATCTCC
>WTHG01000147.1 GCA_011523245.1 Verrucomicrobiales bacterium
CCGTGTGCTGGCAAGGGAATGCGGGCCCGTCATGGTGGTGCGCAACGAGACCGGCAAATATGCCGCAGCCACCAAACCCTCAGGCCTGCACCGCCACAAGGGCTGGTGGAACAGCGTGGCCTTGGGTGATCTCAATGGCGACGGCCGGCTGGACATCGTGGCCGGCAACTGGGGTCGCAACAGCAAATATGAATACTCCTATACATTTGAGGAACCGTTGCGGGTGACGTATAGTGACTTCGATAAAAACGGCGTGGTCGATATCGTGGAGTATCACCGCGACAAACTCACCGGCGAAATGGTGCCCGAACGCGGCCGCTCCTGCAGCACCCGCGCCATGCCGTTCATTGGGCAACGCAACGAGTCTTTCGAAATCTTCGGCTCCCGTACCTTGGAGCAGGTTTACGGCGAATGCCTCAAGGAAGGCAAGGTGTTGGAAGCCAATGTGCTGGAACACACCGTTTTTCTCAGCAGCCCTACCGGCCAGTTTACCCCTCGGCCTCTTCCCATTGAGGCGCAATTCGCTCCTGTGTTTGGCCTGAACATTGCCGACTTTAATGGCGACGGCACAGAAGACATCTTTATCGCGCAAAACTTTTTTTCGTCCCAACGCGAAACCCCACGTAGCGATGGCGGCCGCGGGCTCCTCATGCTTGGCGATGGTGCCGGAGCTTTGGAGATGGTGCGCGGCGCCGAATCCGGTCTCACCATTTACGGAGAACAACGTGGCTCCGCCGTTAGTGATTTCAATCTTGATGGCCGCGTGGACTTGGTCGTCACCCAAAACGGCGCCCTTACGCGCCTCTACCGCAACCTCGAGGCCAAACCCGGTTTGCGGGTGAAGGTGAATGCTGGCCCGGCCAATCCGACCGGTGTGGGTACGCAGGTGCGGTTGGTTTTTACTGATGGCACCAAGGGCGCCGTGCGACTCATCACCGCCGGTTCCGGTTATTGGTCACAGGATTCGGCCATTCAAATTCTGGGTTACAAGAAGCCTATTCAACACCTTGAGGTCCGCTGGCCCAATGGCCAGATCACCCAAAAGCCACTAGAAAAAGACGCCAAGGAAATTACTGTAGAACGGGCTTCGAAAACTGCGGCCCGTTAAATTAATTTAAGAACCGGAAGTCCAGGCTGGCGATCAGGCTATGGAGTACTTGAGCCCAGGCGGTGGGGGGATCTTTCTCGGTTTGCAGGAATTCTAGGATGACGTCGCGTTCGATGGAGGTGGGGCGGCGGCCGAGGGTGCGTTGGTAGGCGTGGTTGATGCGGGCAGAATTGTCGGGCAGATTTTCCTGCAACAGGCGCGTGGCGGCGGCTTCGGCCTGTTGGCGGACAAAGGGGTTATTCATCAGAAAAAGAGCCTGAGTGGGCACGCTGCTGCTGGTGCGTTCGCCGACGACGAGGTTGGGGTCAGCAAAGTCAAACACGGCCAAAATCTCTAGCGGTGTATTTCGGAATACGGGCGTGTATAGGCTGCGACGGGTGTCGTCGAATTTATAGCCGTACTCGATACTGGTGCCGGCCTTGATGGTCGGGCCGCCCATGGTTTTATCGAGCTGACCGCTTACTGAGAGGATTGCATCCCGGATGGATTCGGCCTGCAGGCGGCGGCGGTTTTGGCGCCAGTGCAGTTCGTTCTCGATATCCACCTTGGCTTGTGCGCCGGTAGCAGCGCTGAGTTGATACGTGCGAGATAGGACAATTTCACGAATGAGTTTTTTCATCGACCATCCGTTTTCTACAAACCGGCCGGCAAGGTGATCGAGCAGGGCTTGGTTGGTGGGCAGGCGGCCCATGTGGCCGAAGTTGTCTACGCTGGCTACGATGCCTTTGCCGAAAAGATGATGCCACACGCGGTTGGCAAATACGCGCGCGGTGAGTGGGTGCTCGGGGTTGGCCAGCCAGTTGGCCAACTCCAGCCGGCCGCTGGCTTTGGGTGCAATCTCCGGCAGCCCGCTGCGGTTTAGCACCTGAATAAAGCGCCGCGGCGTCTTGGGGCCGGCGTTGTGGACGTTGCCGCGGATGGCGATCTCAATATCGCCGGGGTTATCGGCTTCATCGGCGGCGATGATGTTCGTCCGTTTCACGGCGTTCTTTTCGAGCGCCTTCAAATCCTTCTCCAGTTGGGCGAGCCGCGCCTTGTCCTGATCCTTGTCGTCCTTGGCCGGCTGGGCGGGAGGCGCTTCCTTTTTTGCCACGGCCTTGGAGCCTTCAGGCAGGAGCTGGATGGCGTCGGCGATCACCGCGCCATTGGCACCCTCAGTGGAAATCTCCACCACGTCCCATTGGCCGTCCTGAAATTCAAATACGCCGAGCGAGTGGAAGTAACCGTCCACGTTCGGCGCCTGCCGTTGGTTCACGCGGAAGAGTTTTTCGCCGTCGTTGTGGCGCACGGTGATGCGCGTGTTGGTCGCGCGGTTGGGATGATGCGCGAAGGACACCCGCACCTCATAACGGCCGCCTTTGACGATTTGTACGGGGAAGACCACCTTCTTGTTGGCGCCACTGGCGTAGAGGTATTCGGTGTCGACAAAGTTTTGGACGCTCGTGGATTTATTCCAACTGCCGGTGATCTTTGCCTTCGCGTTGTCCACCACGAGCCCCGGCAAATTCGCTGAGCGCACGGAGGGCAGGTTCACCGGTTTGCCGC
>WTHG01000509.1 GCA_011523245.1 Verrucomicrobiales bacterium
GCGATTTGCCGAGCGTGTCGATCTGCTCGTCGATGATATCCATCTCCATCTTCACCTTGTCCGGCTCAGCCAAAACCTTTGGCCCGAGTGATAGGTAACCGGTGGCAATGAACAACTCCCGACGCCGCGCCTCGTCCTTTGTTGTCAGTCGATCGCCGGCGATTTGCTCAATGAGAAACTGGTCGTACGGCTTGTCGGCATTGAACGCCCTCACCACGTAATCGCGGTAACGCCACGCATTGGCGTGGGCCGCGTTTTCATCCAGCCCGTTGCTGTCCGCATAGCGCACCACATCCAACCAATGCCGAGCCCAACGCTCGCCGTACTGTGGCGTGGCCAGCAATTTGGTGATTAACGAATTGGGATTTTCGTTTTTCCCCGAAGGCGGCAAACCGGTCAGCGCATAATGAATTCGCCGCCGCAAGTTCCGTGGAGTCGCCTTTGGAGCGGGTTGAAGCCCGGCCTTCTCCAGCCGTGCCAGAATAAAATGATCGATGCCGTTCTGAGGCCAATCCTCGGCGTTCACCGCCGGCAATTCCGGCCGGTCCACCGGCTGAAACGCCCAATGCTCCCGCCCCTTGGCGAGATCGATCGTCTCCGCCGCCCACAATCCGCCGGCGAGTCCAACCGCGAAAATTGATGCCAACCATTTCATGGCTTCAGTCAGATAATCTTGGACGCATCTCTCTGTTTTTGCACGGCATTTATTTTTACCACGGAGGCACAGAAAAAGGGTCGGAAGGGGTGTTTTGGTTATTTATAAAATGAACCGATCAAAAGGATGATTTGATGAGTGTGCCTTGACTCTACGGAGCATTAAATCCCCCCTCAACAAGCCCTTGGTCTAGGCAAGATCCAACAAATCGTCCTGAGCAAATCCCCATTCAGCCGGCTCTGACAAGGCTGTGAGATCTTCTCGCGTCGCCACCTCAGCGGCAAAGGCTTCGGATAATTCCAGTTGCGCCAGATCCAGTGTATTGCGAATACGCATGACCCGCGCCTGCGCCGGATCGGGTAATGCCAAACTATCCAGTAACCCCGCCAAGGCCGCCCGGTCATTAGAAAAATGCATCGGCATCTTGGCGTTGTGAAGCGTGAGCGAAGTGCGCACATTTACAAACGTGCTCTCGACATCCATCGCTTCCGTCAACCGCACATGAACCGCATCGGCCAACCCCACCCCGATGGCGTTGCCATGCGTTTCCGGCGTCAATCCCCGCACATAAATGCGGCGAATAAACGGCGTCACCTCAAGGGCATTTTGCAACAAAGTACTGTAATGATGCGCATGCCGGCCAATCACATTGGGGTCCATGCCGGGTCCACTGATGTTTTTTCCGATCTGATCGACCACCAGCAGATCCGCGTCGTCAAACGGCAGCTTGGGCAACAACGCAGCAGCCTCGGCAAAGAGCTCGGCTTCACGTGCCTCGATGTCCTCAGGCCGCACGGCCTCAATCCGGGCGGTGTCGTGGTATTGGTGCTCCACCAGACCGATCCCAAACAGGATCGGTGCCTCGCGCAACACCACCCGGCCCAGCATTCGAAGTGTCTCCTCATACCCGCGATGCACGGCCGTACGATGAAAATTCGCGGCACCATCATGTTTCCCCATGCCCACCACCATCATCTTGATCAGGCCGCTGCCCAACGTGCGGCTGAAATAATCGGTGTGCGGTTTCACACGGTTCAGCACCACAATGCCATCGGCCTCGAGCGCAACCGCGCTGGTGAAGGCCCGAATGCCATCGGCCGTGCGCCCCACTTCGCGCGTGGCCATCGCCGCCTCAATAGGCACGCCCATCGTTTCCTCAGTGATCCCGTAATCGGCCAGAATCCGTTTCTGTCCCTCCGGCGTGGCCCCGCCGTGACTGCCCATCGCCGGCAGGATAAACGGCTGCACGCCGGCCGCTTTTAAGGCATCGAGAACGGCCCGAACTATTTCGCGAATATTTGAAATTCCACGGCTACCCACGGTGACCGCCACGCGCGCGTGGGGTTGGAGTCGGTCCTGTACCGAGGCAATTTGGGCCGCGACAGTCGAAGGAACGTCCAGCGGTTCCGGCCTGGGAAACTCCTGCCGCACCTTAAACATGCGGGGAACAGCCTGAACATCCAACAGCGACATGGCCGGTCATCCAAGACTAGGTACCAACGGGCGGCCAGCTTTTTCTTGCACGGCAGGCGCGAGCAACAGAAGCTTTTGCCGAACCTGATTGATCATGAAGGAACACGATTCCAATTCCCACTCCCAAGGCGCGCTAGATCGGCGCGGTTTTCTCGCCACCACCGCCACGGCCCTGACGGCCACTGCCACCGCGCTCGCCGCCGCCAAGGGCACGCCCCGCGATTGGACAGGCAAAACTCCCACGCGCTATCCCGAACCGGATGTCCTCGTGCTCGATCCCGCGTTTGCCAAATATAAACTCGGCAACACCCCCATCCGCCGGCTGTATACCAACCCCGACATGCTGTGGGCCGAGGGCCCGGCCTGGAATGGCGTGGGGCGTTATCTGCTCTGGAGCGATATCCCGAACAACGTCCAGCTGCGTTGGCTGGAGGAGGACGGACACGTGAGCACCTTCCGTCATCCCAGCGGCAACAGCAACGGCAACACCTTCGACTGGACCGGACGCCAAATTTC
>WTHG01000507.1 GCA_011523245.1 Verrucomicrobiales bacterium
GTTCGACACCGGGCTTTCCCTGCAGGAGCAACTTGAAAAAGCCGCCCCACAAAAATTGAAAGCCGTTTGCCTTGTGGCGGCCGTGTCTGATTTCGCCGTCGCTCGGCCAGGCAGCGGGAAAATCTCCAGCGCTAAAAACCTTTCGTTAACGCTCAAGCCCACTCCTAAAATCATTAAACAATTACGCCGCTGGCATCCCGACGCCCTTCTGGTCGGGTGGAAATACGAAGTAACAGGACAACCCAAGCAAGCGATCAATATGGGCTTGGAGCAATTGAAAACCTACGAAACCAACGCCTGCGTCGTAAACGGCCCGGCCTACGGTGATGGCTTTGGATTGGTAACTAAAGAAGTAGAACATTGCCCAGACGAGCGAGCCCTGTTCCTTCGCCTACTTACATTACTTCAGTAACTTCGATGCCCAGTGCATCCAGTCCGGATCTAAGCACGCGCGCTGTTAATTCGCAGAGAGCCAATCGACTATTTTGCTCGCTCGCTTCAGCCTTCAAGACCGGACAGGCTTCATAGAACCGGCTGAAATGCCCCGCCAGTTCGAACAAATAATTACACAAAAAGTTGGGCCGGTAATCCTGTGCCACCATTTCTAGGGCCTGCCCGAAATTCATCAAATGCTTCGCCAAAGCCAGTTCTTCAGGTGCCTTGAACTGCAGTTCCACGCTATCAAAATTCGGAGCATCCATTTTACGGAAAATACTGCGCACTCGCGTGTAAGCATATTGGAGATACGGCGCAGTATTGCCTTGAAGCGCGAGCATTTTGTCCCAATCAAATATGTAATCGCTCTGTCGATTATTTGAGAGATCGGCATATTTCAAGGCCCCCAGCCCAACCACACGAGCAATCTTACGCCGTTCACTTTCCAAAAGATCCGGATTCTTCTCGCTCACTACGGCAAAGGCACGCTCCTCCGCTTCATCGAGTAAATCAGCCAAACGGACTGTATCACCGCTACGCGTCTTGAAGGGCTTTCCGTCAGGCCCCAGGATGGACCCAAACCAAACATGCTCTAGTTGCACCGATGCCGCATTCTGCCACCGACCAAAAATCTTAAAGAGCTGCTGGAAATGAAGTTGCTGCCTGCCGTCGGTTACGTAGACAATATCCGACGGCTTCCATGTCTCCATGCGGTACTGCAGTGTGGCAAGGTCAGTAGTCATATAGTTCGCGGCACCATCGCGTTTGCGTACAATAGCCGGCTTGTCTGCCAATTGTTGATCGTCGGGGAACCGCACAACCATCGCCCCATCACTTTCCTCAGCGATACCTCTTCCCTGCAGTTCTTCAATTAGCCTTGGTAACTGCGGATTGTAAAAACTCTCGCCTAACGTCTCGTCGAAGGTCACGCCAAGCCGGCCATAGACGTGATCAAATTGTTCCTGCGATAGCTCGATCATACGTTGCCAAATCGCGAGGTTTTCCTCGTCGCCCGCCTGCAGTTTGACCAATTCAGCTCGCGCCTCATCCCGGCGTGATTCATCGGCGTTGATGGACTTATAGAGACGTTCCAATTCAGCAATCGGATCCTGCTTCAAAGCAGCCTCATTAAGTTCGGTCTTCCAGCCGAGCAACAGCATGCCAAACTGGGTTCCCCAATCACCGATGTGATTATCCGTAACCACCCGGTGCCCAAGCATTCGAAGCACCCGCGCCAAGGTGTCACCCAAAATTGTCGATCTGATATGCCCCACATGCATTGGCTTGGCAACGTTGGGCGAACTGAAATCAACCACCACTGTCCGTGGTGATTTCGAGGGATGGACGAACGGGCAATCCGCCCCCAGAGCAGAACGCAATGCTTGCTGTAAGGCATCCGGTTTCAGCCGGAAATTCAAAAAACCTGGGCCCGCTATTTCCACGGGTTCACACCAATCATCCACCTCCAGAGATTGCACCACCTGTTCGGCGAGCTGACGCGGATTCATTTTCCGCTGCTTAGCCAAACCCATGAGTGCATTACTTTGGTAATCTCCGTGCCGTGGGTCGGCGCAGGGACGCACCAAAATACGAGAAGAATCCGCATCCGGTAAGTGCGTCAGCGTTGCTTCCTGAAGGCGCTGCTCGATCTCAGCCTGAATCACATCAATTATTCAGCCGGCTGGCTGATGATCTGTTGAATGGCTGCAGCATCTTCAGCGTTATCCAAGGAATCCCGGAATTCTCGGTTATGGAGCAGTTTGGCGATATTAGCCAGTGTATGAAGATGTTTTTGAAACTGACCTTGAGGCACAAGAAACAGAACCACCAGATTCACCGGTTGGTTATCCAGCGCCTCAAAATCGATCCCAACTTTGGAGCGACCCAATGCCCCGACAACATCCTCAACCAAGTCCGTAGCGGCATGGGGAATCCCAATCCCAAAACCAATGCCAGTGCTCATGGAATTTTCACGTTTCTTGACGACCTCGGTAATAGCTTCACGATCTTCTTCCTTGATCGCCCCACTACTCACAAGTTGACTTATCAGTTCGGTGATCGCCTCCCAACGATCTGTAGATTGAAGGTCCGGCACGATATGTTCGGCCTGGACAATTTCACTCAGTGTCATTTCTTGCGACGCATTTCGCCTGATCGGCGGAACTATTTCAAGGCTGAATTAATGCTCTCCACGCC
>WTHG01000007.1 GCA_011523245.1 Verrucomicrobiales bacterium
GGGGTGCCCGTCGTTACCAGGGGTTGTGGATGCCGTCCGTAACCCCAGCGGCGCCCGAGACTGATCGCGGGGGGCGCCGAAGGTCAAGAAACGGCTAGACCCCAAACAGTAGTGCAGTGCCCGCGGCCGTCACAACGGTTGCCGCGAGGATGGAGCTCACCATCACAATGCCCGCGCCCGGCACGGCGGCCGTGCCGGGCGCGGGTATTGTGATGCTGATCATCATCCTCGAGGCAATCAATGTGCCGGCCGCGGGCATTGCTCTAATTCTTGGCGTCGACCGGATTCTTGACATGTGCCGCACCGCGGTGAACGTTACGGGAGATGCTGCGGTTACGGCCGTTATCGCTGCCTCGGAGAAACAACTGGATCCCCCTCCAGCTACCAATGCCTGATTCCCCTCAGGCCCCAGCTGAATGACCGCCCTCCAATCCATCACCGGCGGACTCGGAAGCTCACATAGCTTCCGGATGATGTCCTTTCGAACCTTGCGCTTTCCCGGCAGCAAGAGCGCGCAGGCCTTGCCCTCCTCCATGGATCAGCGTTACGGATATCATCATGTCAACATGGCTAAACCCCAGCCCGGCACGCACAACGCCATCCTCGGTCTGCGGCCGTTTGTGGATCGGGGCAATCCAGTGTTGGTCTATGCTCAACATCAGGTAAATGCCGGCGTAGGGCCCTTTCAGCCCGGGCTGAATGTCTACATCTAGGCCCTCCCGCCTTGACTGCGCGGGCTTCCTGCCTATTATCGCGGCCCATTTTACCTGACCATGACCACAATCATCGACATTCAAGCACGTGAAATACTCGACTCCCGCGGCAACCCCACCGTGGAAGCCGACGTCATCCTCGAAAGCGGCGCTATGGGCCGCGCGGCCGTGCCCAGCGGTGCCAGCACCGGCGTCAACGAGGCTGTGGAATTGCGCGACGGCGTAAAGAAACGTTACCTCGGCAAGGGCGTGCAAAAGGCGGTCAAAAACATCCAGACCAAAATTCTGCCCGAACTACTCGGACGCGATGCCACCGATCAAGTAGGCGTGGACTCCGCCATGCTCGCCCTCGACGGCAACGCCACCAAGGCAAAACTCGGTGCCAATGCCGTGCTCGCCGTGTCCCTCGCCACGGCCAAGGCCAGTGCCAATGCACTCGGCCAGCCACTCTACAAATATATCGGTGGCCCAAACGCCAAGGTGCTGCCCGTGCCGATGGCCAACGTGATCAACGGCGGCGCCCACAGCGATGCGCCGATTGATTTTCAGGAATTCATGATCATGCCCACCGGTCTGCCGACCTTTAGTGAAGGTCTAAGGGCAATTACGGAAATTTTCCATGCACTCAAAGGCGTGCTTAAAAAGCGTGGACTCTCCACCGCCGTGGGCGATGAGGGTGGTTTTGCGCCGCAACTCGAAAGCACCGAGGACGCTATCGAATGCATCCTCGCTGCCACCAAAGCCGCCGGTTACAAAGCCGGCAAGCAAATCCACCTCGCGCTGGATGTAGCCAGCAGTGAGTTTTACGACAGCAAAAAGAAGCGTTATATCTTCAAGAAAAGCGACGGCTCCAAAATGACCGCCGACCAGCTCGTGGACTTTTACGCTGAACTGACGAAAAAATATCCGATCATCAGCATCGAGGACGGCTGCGACGAGAACGACTGGGCCGGCTGGAAAAAGCTCACCGATAAGATCGGCGACCGCGTTCAGCTCGTGGGCGATGACCTGTTCGTGACCAACACGAAATTCCTGCAAAAAGGCATCGATACCGCCACCGCCAACTCGATCCTCGTAAAGGTGAACCAGATCGGTTCACTGACCGAGACACTCGACGCCGTGGAGCTCGCGCACATCAACAACTACACCGCCGTGCTGAGCCATCGTTCCGGTGAAACCGAGGACGCCACCATCGCCGACCTCGCCGTGGCCACCAATTGCGGTCAGATCAAAACCGGCTCCCTCAGCCGCAGCGATCGCACCGCGAAGTACAATCAATTGCTCCGCATCGAACAGGAACTCGGCGACAGCGCCGTGTACGGCGGCCGGATCTAGGGGCTGAACAATCACAGAAGCGGCAAGCATCGCTTGCCGCTTTTTTATGCGCACCGCACACAAAGAAACACATCCGGAGCCAGCTCCAAACGCTCCTCCGCAATGGGTTTTCGGCAGCGACCGCACTGGCCATAAGTGCCATTGCTGATGCGCTTGAGGGCGTTGGTGATGCGTTGGAGTTGCTGCTCCTGCCGGCGGCGTAGCTCAAGGGCCATTTGCTGATCCTGCATGGCGTCCATCCGGGAGAGCCGCCCAATGGCGGTGTCCAGTTCCACTACATTCGAAGCGGATTGACTGGCATTGAGATCGCCTTCGATATCCGCCTGCAGCCCCAATAGTTTACCGCGGAAATAGGTCTGGCGTTCCGGGCTCATGGATCGGGATTACTCGGCCAGTTTTTCAAAAAACACCACGTGTTGCCACGGAAGCTTTTTGTAGGTCTCAATGTGCTTGAGCGGGAAAAGGCTTGCTTCCTTTTTCACCTGCGCCTCGCTCATTTTATGCAGGCGCTTGATAGGCACTTTGGGACCCTCAGCTCGATACTCCACAAAGGCAACGCGCCCCCCGGGTTTGAGGGCTTTCA
>WTHG01000511.1 GCA_011523245.1 Verrucomicrobiales bacterium
GTGTTCTTGGGGGTTGAGCCCGTTTCGGCCAGCGGGAAAAAACACGCCCGGCACGCCCACGCGCGGCGCGTAGCAACCGGTCAACAGTTGCGCCCGCGATGCGGAGCAAACCGGCGCGGCATAAAAGCTCGTGAGCTTACGCCCTTCTTTCGCCATGCGATCCAGATGCGGCGTGCGGTTGAGCTGGGAGCCGAACGGGGCAATATCGCCGTAGCCCATGTCGTCGATGAAAATCAAAACCAGATTCGGACGAGCCGACATCGATTCGGTAAGCGACATCCAAACCAGCAAAAAGAGAAGCAGTTTTTTCATGCGAAACCGGAGGATAGTGCGATGTAGTGCTTGGATCAAATCATTATCCTTTGATGGAGCGCTGAGTACAACTGGAGTTTGGCTAATTCCCTCTGCTTCGTTTAGATTCACGTTCCTTGGGCAACAGGAAAAAATCTTTGATCATTGTGGGAGGCGGAATCGTGGGGTTGGCCACCGCCCGTCAGCTCCTGCATACCCGACCCGGTTTGGAGGTAACCGTTCTGGAGAGGGAACAGACACTGGGGCAACATCAAACCAGCCATAATAGTGGAGTGCTTCACTGTGGTCTCTACTACAAGCCCGGCTCACTAAAGGCTCGATTGGCGGTGGATGGAATTCGGCAAATGGTAGAGTTTTGTCAAAAGTACAATGTTCCGCACGAGATTTGCGGTAAACTTGTGGTCGCGACCGATTCTGAGGAGCTAAGCCGTATGGAAACTCTCATGGAACGAGGGATTGCTAATGGCTTGGAGGGAATCCGAAAATTGTCCGGCGATGAATTGCGTGAAATTGAACCGAACTGTGGCGGGATCGGTGCATTACAAGTGCCCCAGGAAGGGATCGTGGATTATCCGGCTGTGGTACAGGCCATGGCTTCGGATATAGAGCAGCGGGGAGGGCGAATTGTTACTAACGCTCATGTGGCTGATTTGATTCAACGAGATCAGTGGGTTGCTACCACCTCGGCTGGCGATTTCACAGCTGATCTCTTAATTAACTGCGCGGGGCTTCACTGTGATCGAGTGAGTCAGCTTGCCGGACACAAAAGATCGGTTCGAATCGTTCCCTTTCGAGGGGAGTATTATCAACTAAAACCATCCAGTAGCCATCTGGTTCGTCACCTCATCTATCCTGTGCCTGATCCAAAGTTTCCTTTTCTGGGGGTTCACTTTACCCGGATGATTCATGGAGGCATAGAGGCCGGACCCAATGCTGTTCTGGCTTTTGCCCGCGAAGGTTACACCAATACTCAGGTCAACCTCCGTGATCTGGCTGACGCCCTTACATTCCCGGGGTTGTGGAAGTTTTTGTGGAAACATCCAGGGATGGCGGCTCAGGAATTGCGGGGGTCTTTCAGTAAGAAATATTTTTGTCGCCTGCTGCAAAAGCTTGTCCCTAAAATTACCGTGGACGACCTAGAGACAGGTGGCGCCGGGGTGCGCGCGCAAGCCATGGCCCCGGAGGGAGCACTTGTTCAAGACTTTCATTTTGTGCGGGGGCATCAGTCTCTCCATGTCTTGAATGCGCCTTCTCCGGCGGCCACCGCTTCATTGGCAATTGGCGATGAAATAATCCAGCAACTTGATGCAATTTTAGAACCACCCAATTAATTTTTTCAGAATAAGTGATTAAACTGGCGTATTAATCTTACGAGGGGTATCTGAATGATTCGGTCATGATTCGCGCTATATTATCAATATTTTATTTGGTGACGATGACTGTGTTTTCGGCAGAGAAGCCGAACATTGTTTTCATCATGGCAGATGATATGGGGTATGGGGATTTGGGCTGTTACAACGCGGGCTCGAAAATCCCGACGCCGCACATGGACCGACTGGCACGGGAGGGGATGCGATTTACCGATGCGCATAGTTCGGCGGCATTTTGTACACCCTCGAGATACGCGTTGCTCACCGGGCGGTATTGCTGGCGTACGCGTCTGCAGAAAAGTGTGCTGTTCAATTTCGAGCCACCCTTGATCGAGCGCGACCGCATGACTCTGGCATCGTTGCTCCAGCAAAACGGCTATCGCACGGGCCTGTTTGGCAAATGGCATTTGGGTTTGGGCTTCACGGCCAAGCCGGGGCAGCAGGTGGATTTTCGAAAACCGCTTCCGTGGTATCACGGTCCGGATCCGGACCGCGCGATGAGTGAGAGTATCGACTTTACTAAGGCGGTCTTAGCCGGCCCAGAAGTGTTGGGATTTCAGGAAACTTTTTACACGGCCGGTTGTTCTACGGATCAGCAACCGTTCTGCTTTATCACCAACGGTAAATTTCTCGGGATGAAGGAAGCAACCTATCGCAACCCGAAAGGCAGTTGGCGCTCCGGCATGGCGGCGCCGGTTTGGGATAACGCGACGGTGGATGTGCGCTTCACCGACGCAGCTGTGCGCTTCATCGCCGCAGCCGATGCTACGCCAAAGCAGCAGCAAAAGCGGCCGTTCTTTCTCTATCTTCCACTGTCCGCGCCGCATTCACCGCACTTGGTTCCCCAGTTTGCCGAGGGCAAAAGCCAAGCCGGAGTGCGGGGCGATATGGTCTGGCTGGTGGATCAATGTGTGGGTCGCGTGATAGCGGCGTTGGAGAAACACGGGC
>WTHG01000543.1:0-2045 GCA_011523245.1 Verrucomicrobiales bacterium
CCCCACAGCCGACCAGACCGACCTTGAGCTTGCGGCTGTCGGGTTTGCCGAAGTTCATGGCCGGTAAAGCCAGCGATGCCGCGGCGGAGGTTTTGAGAAAAATTCGCCGGTTCGGGGGAGTCATGAATGGAGCTTAAAAGGCGCTCGGATGGCGGCAATAAAAAAGCCGCCCGATCACGGATGGTTGAGGTTATTCCATCGACTCTTCCAGAAAACGCATCAGATCATCAAATCGGGATTTTTCCATGTTAGTGATTTCATCAACGTCAAGGATCGATCGGAAAAAGGCCCGGCCTTTGGACTTTAATGCAAACCGATCGGTGGGCGACAAGCGTTGGACCATGTCATGCAGAACAGAGAATTGTTCCGTCCAATTCATCATGGGGAGGCGTTCGATAAACCGTTCGCTGGTGCCGGGACCAAAGTGTTGATCTACCAGCTCTTGTTCCTCCGGGGTGAATTGCTCATCCAAGGCCACGAGGTACAGTGTGCAGAGTTCATAGACGGCGTTGAGATCTGAGTGTTTAGGCTCTTCCGGGGCAGGATCGGGGGCTAATCGGGTTGCCGTGGGTGTCGACGATGGGGCGATGGGTTGATCTAGATTTGGTTTGTTTTGAAAACGGTAAAATAGGAAGAACAGAGTCGAGGCCCCTAGTGTGAGCGGTGTGCCGATCCGGAGCGGTTCATACTGAAACCAATATCCGCCGATGACGAGCAGCGTCAGCCCAAGTGCCGGTATGGTATAAGGGCGCATCAGTGACCAATTCCAATCTTCCCAACAATGATGGGTAAATCCGGTCCAAAAACCATCAAGGGTGTTCCATTTCACAAACATGAAACAGATTCCAACCCACATGAGCACCCATGCAATTCCGCGACTGTACCAAGCATACGTCAGTCTATGCGTGAGACGGGATTCCATCATTTGATCGATACTCAATTGCCCCGCGTTCAACTGAGCGATCGAGTCGGTGCCTTCCTTAACGGTAACGGCATGCGGAATGAGAGTGTTGCCGCTTTGTTGGCCAACGGCAGTGCTGAGTTGAGGCAGCACGACCATAAAATGAACTCGGTAATCACCAACCTCCGGGGTATCCGGGTTTCCGGAATAGAAGTAGTTGTCGCGTATGTTCCAATCTTTATATTGATTCCATGGGAGGTTGGGGTGCGGTTTGGATAATTTGAGCCGTTTTTCTTCTAGATTGGCATTCTTTAATAAATGTTCTGAGACGGTGTAGGCCCCAATTTGGGCAGATCCATTGATGAAGGATTCACTGCTGAGGTGAAATTGATCCGGGTTTTTAAAGGAACCTCTGTGGTAATGATCATTAACTAGTTCGTTGGACCAGATGCGTTTGTAATTCGAGTCCGGTTCCAGAATTCCAGCTCCAAAACCGTCAAACTGGTTGTCCACATTTACAATTTGATCCCATTGGCACAGCTCAACCTTTCGCGAGAGCATTACCCCGTTGGTTAAGGATGCTGCGGTAAATTTGGAATCGGTAAGAATGGTGCCGGGATCGGTTGTCAGTTGGCCTGAGATTAAAACCAGTTTCCCTTCATTATCCGGCGATACCGCACTGGCCTCTGCAATGGTGGCGGTTTGATTCCCAATGCGAGTTGAGTTGTAAGATTGGTTGACGCAAGATTCAGTCAGTAACAATAAACCAGTACCAGCGATAATCAGGAGTACTCCGATTACGGTGATGATGGCATCGGCAAATTTCCGAAAGAATCCTTTGACCGACTCCCACTGTCTCTCCGTTTTTGTGAATCGACGTGTCATTATCCTTGGAAAATATTTATATGCCCGTGATTCATTAACAAATGTATAGTGGGCGGCAATAAAAAAGCCGCCCGATCACGTGACCGGGCGGCGGTGAGAATGGATTTCCTTAACTCCAGCCGTGCGGCTTGAGTGCCTCGTCGCGGCCGGCGTGGCGGACGGCGCGCGGGGGGAATTTCATGTCGAAGCTAATCTTGTCCGGCACGAGTTGTTCCTTGGAGTTGAGCATCATTTCCTTGGTGACCTTTTTGCCGGTGTA
>WTHG01000543.1:2145-7532 GCA_011523245.1 Verrucomicrobiales bacterium
TTGGCCCAGAGCATTTTGTCGATGCTGTGCACGGCCTGCTCCACGATGTGATCGCCGGAGAGCCAAGTGAAGTAGTACCAGCGGCGCAGCATGTATTCGACGTCGGTCTTAGTGTTTTCCCGATTCCAATCGACATACCGTTTGCGGGCGTTGTTGTTGTAGCTGGAGAAAATGGCCTGCAGATCGCCCAGATCGCCTCCTAGAATTTTCTCGTACGTGTCGCGCTGCGCGTAGGTCCAGCGCCAGACGAAGCCGTCGACGATTGAGGTACCTTGTTTTTTGGCTTTCTCGATGGATTTCATCACCGAATGCACGCCGGGCGCGTCGGTGGCCATGGGTTTCTCGGCAAAGACATGCTTGCCGGCATCGACGGCCGCCTTGATATGTTGCGGGCGGAATCCGGGCGGGGTGGTGAGCAGCACGACATCCACGCCGCTATCGATAACCTTTTGATAGGCATCAATACCCACGAACATGCGTTTCTCTACGGAGTCACTGATTTTGCCGGGGTGATATTTCTTGATGCGCTCGAGCCCCGCCTCGGCTTTATCCTGAAAGGCTTCGCCGATGGCGTGGAGTTCGATGTTGGAATCCGCCGCGAGCGCTTGGTTGATGGCGCCGGAACCGCGGCCGCCACACCCGATCCAGCCGATCTTCAGCTTGGCGCTGTTGGGCTTTCCGAAGGTGACGGTGGGGAAGGCGATAGCCGCTGCGCCGGCAGTGGCGGTGGAGGCTTTGATGAAATCGCGGCGGGTGGAATCGGTTTGCTTACTCATGATCAAAACGGTGTGTCAGGTTAGGCGCGGGCCCGCGCGGGGTCAAGTGGCGCTTTGAGACCTGTATTTCTTGACTTATGACAAATATTTAGGTTTAACGAGCTCAGGGGGGTGAGGCACATTGCCTCAGCAATAAAAGGAGGGACGTTCCCAACTTCCAAACGCGTTTTTTCACGCAATATAATCAGAAAACATGGACAAAAATATCTATCTCATTCCAGTGGCCGGAGTGTTGGCCTTGCTGTTCACCTATCTGAACGCCCAATGGGTGGCTCGTCGGGAGATCGGCACTGACCGCATGAAGCGGATTTCCACCTACATCACCGATGGCGCGATGGCGTTTTTGCGCGCGGAGTACTCCAAGCTGGCATACTTTGTGGTCGCTGTGGCTGTGCTGCTGGCGATTACGCAGGGTAGCCAATCGAGCCCGCTGATCGCGCTGTCGTTTGTGGTCGGTGCCACGTGTTCGGCATTGGCGGGATATATCGGTATGAAGGTGGCCACTAAGGCCAACGTGCGCACGGCCAACGCCGCCCGTACCGGTCTGAATCCCGCACTCAACGTTGCCTTCCGCGGCGGCTCGGTCATGGGCATGGGCGTGGTGGGACTTGGAGTGTTGGGGCTCTCGCTGCTCTACATTTTTTACAGCGGCCAAGGCTGGGAGATTGGAAAAACCATCAGCGTGCTCACCGGCTTCAGTTTTGGCGCGTCCTCCATCGCTCTCTTTGCGCGTGTGGGTGGCGGCATCTATACCAAAGCGGCTGATGTGGGCGCCGATCTGGTGGGCAAGGTGGAGGCGGGCATCCCGGAGGATCATCCGCTGAACCCGGCGACCATCGCCGATAATGTGGGCGATAACGTGGGCGACGTGGCGGGTATGGGTGCAGACCTCTTTGAAAGCTACGTGGGCTCGATGATCGGCGCGATGGTGCTCGGTGCCTTGTTTGTGGCTTCCTTCGGCCAGATCGAAGGGTACGAGGTCTTTAACGGATTGGGCGCGGTTTTGCTGCCGTTGTTCCTCGCGGCCATGGGCATCATTGCCTCGATGATTGGTGCGCAGTTCGTGAGTGTGCAGGAAGGCGGCAACCCTAAGAGCGGCTTAACGCGCGGGGAACTGATTGCCGCGGCGATCATGCTGGTCGGCGCATTTTTCCTAATCACCAATCTGCTGCCCGATTCGTGGACATATAACGGCAAGGAATACACGGCCATGGGAGTCTTTTGGGCCAGCCTGATGGGCTTGGCCTGCGGAATTGCGATTGGGCTGGTGACCGAACATTTCACTGGAATCAATACGGGCCCAGTGACGGAGGTGTCGCGGCAGTCGGTGACCGGCAGTGCTACGAACATCATCGCCGGCATCGGCTGCGGCATGCGGTCGACGACTTTCCCGATCATCTTTATCGCGATTGCGATTCTGGGAGCGTACTCATTCGCCGGCCTGTACGGCATTGCGATTGCCGCGGTGGGTATGCTGGCGAACACCGGCATTCAGCTGGCGGTGGATGCCTACGGGCCGATTGCCGATAATGCCGGGGGTATCGCCGAGATGAGCGAATTGCCAAAGGAAGTGCGTGAAAGAACCGACAGCCTCGACGCGGTGGGCAACTCCACTGCGGCCATCGGCAAGGGCTTTGCCATCGGCTCGGCGGCATTAACCGCGCTGGCCTTGTTCGCCGCGTACATGGGCGTGGCCAAAATTGATGCCATCAACCTCTCCGATCCCAATGTGATGGCCTGTTTGTTTGTGGGCGCAATGTTGCCGTACCTGTTTTCCGCCATGGCGATTGATGCGGTGGGCCGCGCGGCGATGTCGATGATTCAGGAAGTGCGTCGGCAGTTTGCCAATATCCCGGAACTGAAGGCGGCGCTCGGCAAGATGCAGGACAATGGCGATAAGCCGATCGAGGAATGGAGCGAGGAGGACCGGCGCGTGTACGAGGCGGCCGACGGCAAAGCCGAGTATGCCAGCTGCGTGGCGATTTCCACCGACGCGGCCATCAAGGAGATGATCAAGCCCGGCGTGCTGGCGGTGTTGACGCCGGTGGTGGTGGCCTTCGGGTTCAAGTACGCCACCGACGCGGCGACCGCGGCGCAGGCACTGGGCGGGTTGCTCGCGGGCGTGACGGTCAGTGGCGTGTTGCTCGCGCTATTCCAGTCCAACGCCGGTGGTGCTTGGGATAATGCCAAGAAGATGTTTGAAGTGGGCGATGGCGTGGAAGTAGACGGCGTATACCACAAGAAAGGTAGTGAGGCCCACAAGGCCGGCGTGGTGGGCGATACCGTGGGCGATCCACTCAAGGACACCTCCGGACCGTCCCTCAACATTCTGCTCAAGCTCATGAGCGTGATCGCGCTGGTGATTGCGCCGCTGCTGGTGGATGGGGCCCCGGATTCGGCGGGCGGCGCAGAAGAATCAGGCGGGGCCAATGTTGAAGAGACTCAGGGCACAACGCCGGACGAGAATACCACCGATGATAATTCAGAAGATGCCAACAACGAAAACGGCGGCGAGAATTCCAATGCGAACTCCACTACGGATGAAAATAACGGCCAAACGCAGCCGGAATCCGGTGGGGGCAATTAGCGCCTAGAATTAACCTCTCTGAAGAGGGCCGCCCTTCGGGGCGGTTTTTTGTGGTTAGTCACGATTCTTACGACCGGCTTCAGCGGCGGCGGCGTGGCAGGCGTCGGCGACCTTCGTGAGTTCTTCCAGAAAGGCATCGCGGCGGTCGGCGGGGAGAGTGGCGAGCATGTCGCCTTGCAGATCGACGGCGCAGTCGCGTAGTTCAGAATATTTCTCGCGGCCGGCGGGCAGGATCAGGATCCGCTTGGCCCGGCGGTCCGTCTCGTGGGGTTTGCGCTCAAGCCAGCCGTTGTTTTCCATGCGCTCGAGCAGGGAGGCAACGGTGTTGGGATCGCTGCTCATGGCTTGGGTGAGTTCGCTTTGGGTCAGCCCTGCTTCATCCCCTTCGCACAAGGTGCGTAGAGCGGTGAATTGATCCGGGGTAGCCCCAGCATGACTGATTTGGCGTCGAAAGGCCTGATTTAGGCCGTACCAAGCGCGTCTTAATAGCAGTGGAAGTCGCTTCCTTTCAGGGGAATCAATTGGTAAATCGTCTTTAAATTCTTCGGTGGCCATTTGTTCGTCACAATCGTACGTACAGGTACGATTTCTGCCTTGCAATTCCCGGCGAGTAAAGCCATTGATTTCCGCGGTCCTGTGAACAACGGCATGTCGTCCTATCAAGTATGGCGTGTGCAGGGGCACAAACCTTGTTGAATAATTATGATGTTGAATAAATTTGCCGCATTAGCGGTTCTAGGTGCATTCGCCCTTTCCTCTTTTTCTTCTCAAGCAGCCGTAACCGGCTGGACCAACTGGCGCGGACCGCACCAGAACGGAGTGACTGACGAGAAGGGGTTACCCGATCAGATTGATCCGACCAAAAATCTCTTGTGGAGCTACGATATTGCCGGCCGCGGCGCACCGGTGATTGCTAACGGCAAAGTTTATGCATGGGGTTATCGAGGTAAGGGACCCGATTTGCAGGAAGTTTTGCTCTGTCTAAATGAGGCTGACGGCAAGCTTCAATGGGAGCATGCTTACAATGATTATCTCAGTGACACGGTTTATAGTCGGTACACGGTCGGCTCGCCGACGGTTGATCCGGCCACTGGCTGGGTATACTTGATGACCACCAACGGTGGCGTGAAATGCTTCAGCCCTGATGGCAAAATTCAGTGGGAATACTCTCTAATGGAGCGCTTCGGCCGGCTTACCTTTCCGAATGGTCGCACCGGCGCCCCGGTGATTGATGGCAATTTGGTAATCGTGCGCGGCGTGACCAGTTACTGGGGTAAACAAGGCCCAGCGCGCGACCGTTTTTATGCTTTCAATAAATCCACCGGCGCTCCGATCTGGGCTAGCACTCCGGGTGTGGCCCCGAAAGACAGCTCATTCTCCACGCCGGTTCTTGCCAATGTGGATGGTCGGCGTGTGTTTTACGTCGGCACCGGGGACGGCAATGTCGTGTGCGTGGATGTTCGTACTGGTCAGGCACTTTGGCGCTTTCAATCTTCACAAGGTGGTGTGAACGCCAGCGTAGTCATTAATGACGGCGTGTTGGTGAGCATTCACGGAAAGGAAAACATCGATGCCGCCGAGGAAGGCCGTATGATCGGCCTCAAGCTGCCGACCAAGCTTCCCGCTCCCGGCGAGGCTCAGACGATTTTGAAGGACAAGGATCTTACCCTGGCCGACGGCAAGGATTGGGAGTTGTGGCGTCATCCGTTTGCCATGTTCACAAGTAGCCCCGTGCTGGCCAACGGCCGCGTGTATCAGGTAACCAAGACTGGCGTGCTGGTGTGTGTGGAGGCCAAGACCGGCAAGTTGATTTTCTCCCAGAAACTGAACAACGAACAAATCCATTCCTCGCCTTTGTACTCCGAAGGCAAGCTGTATATTGGCTTTCCAAACGGCCGTTTCCTCGTGGTGAAACCCAATGATGACGGCGTGGAGATTCTTAGCGAAACGGAGCTGGAAGGCGGTATCCTAGGTTCGCCCGTGGCTTGGAACGGCAAGGTGTACATCCACACCATGAGCAAGCT
>WTHG01000543.1:7632-10220 GCA_011523245.1 Verrucomicrobiales bacterium
AAGGTGAAGACGCAGATGAACGCCACCGTGGCCAATAACTCCATCACTGCCGATGCTGGCAACGTCTCCAGTGCCGGTGCCTTTAAGGCCACCAGTGCCGACGGCCTGAGCGGGTTGTTGCGCGGCCGGATCCTGCCGCAGATTCCTTACGAGCAGGATTTCGAGGGGTATGATCTCACAGTGGATCATCCGGCTGACGGCGTGAAGTACGCCTTCCCGCCACTGGCCTGGACCGGTGCCCGCCTTAAGTGGGAGGTTCGCGATCTGGACGGTAATAAGGTGTTTCGCAAGACGCTTGACCGCGTACTCTTCCAGCGCGCGATCACAATCTTCGGCGATCCCACCTCCAGCAATTACACGGTGCAGGCCGATGTAATGACCGACGGTAACCGCCGCATCAAAGGTAATGTCGGCGTAATCAACCAGCGTTACTTCATCACGCTAATCGGTAACCAACAAATTCTTGAAGTCAGCTCTAACCACGAACGCGTGAAAGAGAGCGTGCCCTTCAAATGGTCTCCCAACCAATGGTACACCCTCAAGAGCCGCGTTGATGTGGCGAAGGACGGTTCCGGTGTCGTGCGCGCCAAGGCCTGGCCCAAAGGCGAGCCTGAGCCTAAGGAATGGACCATTGAGGTCAAACATAAGAACGCCCATAAATTGGGCGCCCCCGGCATCATCGGTTTCTCCCCGCAGAGCCTGAAGCCTGTTTACATAGACAACATTAAGATCACCCGGAACTAAACTCTAATCCGAACACAACAAGTTTTAACTATGAAAAGTAACTCCTTCTTCCTAATGGGTGGCGTTAGCCTCCTGGCCGCCACCGGCATCATCATGACGCAGACTAACTGCGGACAAACGCCCGGCACAGAGGCGACAGCAGAAGTGCCTTTAAATGATAACCCCGAAGCATCCACCGAAACCACCGAAACCACTTCCACCACTGAAGCGGTTGAGTCTACCGGGCAGGATTGGCCTGTATGGTCTGGTAACGGCGATGGCAACCTCTTCTCGCCTGAGAAAGGTATTGCCGCCAGCTTCGATCCCGGCAAGTTCAAGAAGGGGACAGAGGAGGTAGATCTTTCCACCACAACAAATGTGAAATGGGTGGCCAAACTTGGTTCTCAGGCCTATGGCAACACGACCGTCTCGAATGGGAAAGTATACGTTGGCACCAATAACGAGAGCCCACGCGACGAACGTCACATTGGTGATCGCGGGATTGTCTACTGCTTGGACGAGAAGACCGGGGAGTTGGAATGGCAGTTGGTTGTTCCCAAGCTTGGTGCCGGCAAAGTAAGCGACTGGGAATATCTTGGTATTTGCTCAAGCCCTGCCGTCGAAGGTAATCGCGTGTATGTGGTCGCGAACCGTAGTGAAATCCTCTGCCTTGATACTGAAGGTTTGAAAAACGGAAACCAAGGTTTTCAAGGGGAAGCAACTTTCATGGTCGACAAGGGCAAGGAACCATTGGAGCCCACCGAGAAGGATGCCGACATTATTTGGCGCTTTGATCTGCGTGAAGAACTTGGTGTGTTTCCGCATAACATTGCTAGTTCCTCGGTTTTAATTCTAGGCGATCTCCTTTTTTGTACCACTTCAAACGGTCAGGACTGGAGTCACCTCAATATTCCTGCTCCGCAAGCTCCTTGTGTTGTGGCTCTGAACAAAAAGGACGGCACTCTAGCGGGTGAGGAAGCAGAGGGAATTGGTCAGAAGATTATGCACTGCAACTGGTCTAGTCCTTCAACAGGGAAAGTAAATGGCAAAGACGCGGTGTTTTTTGCTGGGGGTGATGGAGTGCTTTACGCCTTCGATACCAAGTTCGAGAAGGATGAAGACGGGTTTGATCTATTTAAGGCACTTTGGAAATATGACTGCAACCCAGAGGAATATAAGAAGGATGAGGAAGGGAATGAAATCAAATATCCGGCCGCGGAAGGCCCAAGTGAACTGATTGCGACTCCCACCTTCCACAATGGCCACGTATACGTCGCCATTGGGCAGGATCCTGAGCATGGAGAAGGACTTGGCAATCTCGTATGTCTTGATGCTGATACCGGTAAAAAGGTTTGGGACTATCGCAAGATCCAAAGAACTATCTCCACCTGCGCAATTGACCCAGAAAGTGGGCTTCTAATTGCTTCGGACTATACCGGTTACGTTTATTGCCTCGATTCAAAGACGGGGAAAGAACATTGGGTATACGACACCAAGGCGCATATGTGGTCGAGCCCGTTTGTGGCCGACGGTAAAGTATACATCGGCGATGAGGATGGCGATCTGGTCGTGCTGCCGCTTAAGGCGGATTTCGATCCTAAGAACGACGATCCTATCTTCGAGACCAACATGCTCGTGCCGATCTACTCCACGCCCGTCGTGGCCAATGGCACGCTGTACGTGGGTACCCAAACCCACCTCTACGCCATCGAAGAAAAGGCCGGCAAGTAATCGCGTCCAGCCCGGACGTCTGCTGAGATGCGGTATTTTATCGTCGCCCTTGTGGTGTCCCTTGCGTGGCTCCACCAAGACTGGTTTGTTTGGCCATTGTTGGCCGAGTTGAATGACCAGAACAACTTCCTGTC
>WTHG01000480.1 GCA_011523245.1 Verrucomicrobiales bacterium
CAAAACAGAGATGCGGTCTCGAAACAAATCAGCAAGAAATGTCCGAAAAACTGAGTTTTGCGGATAGCTCTGATTTGACGAGCCGCCAATTCCGGCACTAAGTTGCACTAGCCGTTTACACTGATGGCCGTAAAAGACGATTATCTGCTTGATACGCTCATGGATATGGGTGCGGTGGACCCTTCCCAAGTGGAGGCCGCGCGCGCCGTGGCGGAGCCTGCCGGAGCGGGGGTGATCGACACGATGGTGCTTTCCAAGACGCTGAATCCGGATCTACACGTCCAGGCGCGCGGGATGCAGTACGGCTGCGATCCCATCGACCTAAGAGAACTGCAACCAAACGATGCGGCTATGGGAGCACTGCCTCGACACATTGCTCGCCGTTACCAGGTAATTCCGGTGGCTTATGAAAATGACGAGTTGACGGTGGCCTTGGAGGATCCGGGTGACATCGACACCACGGATGCATTGAACCGCCTGCTTGAGGTGGGATCGGTGGTTTACAAGGTGGCCAGTGAATCCCAGATCAAAGCCACGATCGATCGTTTCTATGGATCCACAGACGAGGCGGTTGAGCGGTTGGTAACCGAGCTTTCCCAGACGCAGGTGGATATTGGCGAGGAAGGTGGTGCAGCAGGCGAAAGCGGTGTGGTAGAAACTGGGGATGAACAGAACTCGCCATTGGTCAAGATGGTGAACCTTATCATTGCCGATGGATTTCGTGCTGATTGTTCGGACGTACACATTGAACCGTTCGAAAATCGTCTGCGGATCCGGTACCGCATTGACGGTGTGTTGCGCGAGCACCAGTCCGTACCACACCGGTTGACCGGGCCGATCGTTTCGCGTTTGAAAATCGAATCGGGCATGTCCATTGCCGAGAAGCGAACTCCGCAGGATGGCCGTTACAAGCAGATTATTGACGACCGGGAAATTGATTTTCGTGTGAACTGTCTGCCGACGCTTTACGGCGAGAGCATGGTGCTTCGTGTTTTGGATAAAGGCGGCCTGAACCTCGGTTTGGATCAGTTGGGTTTCATGAGAGAGGATCAAGAGGTATTCGAGCGCAATGCCCAGATGCCTGATGGAATCATGCTGGTGACAGGCCCCACGGGTTCAGGTAAAACCACGACGCTGTATTCCTGTTTGAACCTCCTGAATACACCGAATAAAAAGATTATCACGGTTGAGGATCCTGTGGAGTATGTTTTGTCCGGCATCAATCAAGTGCAGGTCAACAATCAGGCGGGTATGACATTTTCCGCGGCACTGCGAGCCATGCTTCGTCAGGCTCCGAATATTATCATGGTGGGTGAGATTCGGGATAGCGAGACAGGGAATATCGCGGTGAACGCGTCCCTGACCGGTCACTTCGTATTCTCCACATTACACACCAACGATGCTCCCGGTGCAATGACGCGGATGATCGATATGGGGGTGAAGCCTTTTCTTGTGGCAGCGGCCTGTCGGTGTGTATTGGCCCAACGGTTGGTTCGTCGGTTTTGCAAAAACTGCGTGCAGCCGCATGAGCTGCATAAAGATGAGATTAACGCGCTGCAATTAACTGAAGATGAAATGAAGGATATGCGACCTATGATGGGGGCCGGTTGCAAGGCCTGTGATGATACTGGGTACAAGGGGCGGATGGGGCTCTTTGAGGTTTTGGAAATGGATGATCAGCTCGCCCGTATGGTGATTGAGGAAAAACCCATCAATGAATTTCGCGATTATGCAGTGGAGCATGGCCAGATGCGGACGCTGCGTCATGATGGTGTGAAAAAGGTCACCTCCGGAATGACCTCCGTGGCCGAGGTGATGCGGGTGACCGCGAGTGACGAACATTAAATATTATGCCTGAAAAAGAGCCAGTATACCGGATGCCGGACCTGCTAAACCTGATGGTGGATTCAGGCGCAGCTGACTTACATGTGCGAGTAGGAATTCCGCCTTGTTACCGAGATGGAGGGACACTCAAGCGCGTAGAAGGGCCACCTTGCGAGCAGGAGGATGTGGAGTATCTCGTGAAGGCCATTGCCAATGATGATGAGGTGCAAAATATCCGAACCCAGGGCGGTGCGGACTTCGGGTTCGCTTTTGGCACTAAGGCACGCTTTCGGGTCTCGGCTTTTAAGGAGCGCGGTAACATGGCACTGGTGTTGCGGCAGATTCCCAATGAGCTGTTGCCGCTCGATGTAATTGGGCTGGATCCCGGTTTGGTGGATCGCCTCTTGAGTACACCTCGCGGGATGATTTTGGTAACGGGGCCCACCGGTTCCGGCAAGTCCACGACACTTGCTTCGATGATCAATATCATCAATGAGACTCAGGATCACGCGCACATCATTACCATTGAGGACCCAATAGAGTTTTATCATCCGCACAAAGTGGGCATTACCACCCAACGCGAGGTCCACAAGGATGTGCCGAGCTTTGCCGAGGCGCTGCGCCGCGCGTTGCGCCAGGATCCAGAAGTGATTCTGGTGGGTGAGTTGCGAGACTTGGAGACGATCGAGATGGCGGTGTCCGCTGCGGAAACTGGTCACTTGGTTTTCGGCACCTTGCACACCACCGGCGCGGCCAAAACGGTTGATCGTATTGTGAATGCCTTTCCCATGCAGCAGCAGGAGAC
>WTHG01000051.1 GCA_011523245.1 Verrucomicrobiales bacterium
ACTCAAGTGATTTCAGGCAACAAACCGGCTCCGTTATCACCGGCTCCTGTGCAGCGGCAAATCGCGGGGAGCGGAGGGGCGCCACCAAGTGGTAGTGCAGCTACCCCATCCCCATCATTTCCGACCATTGAAAAGTCGGCGTTACCTGAGGCTGAAGTGACTACTTCAGCCGATGACTCCGGTGAGGGCTCGAAGAAAGGCGGTGGCCGTTCTTTACCCAAATGGGCAATTGTGCCCTTGATCATCATGGTAATTTTGGGATTTGTTTATTTTATCCTCCCGCCAGCTTTGGAAATTTTCAATCCGATGCTGGCGAAAAAAGTACGACAGTACACGCGGTTTCAATTTGATACTGCACCGCGCCGGGATACTTCCGAGGATTTTCAGATCAATCACTCCGCTACGACGATTTCCCAGTTGGGCAATAGGAACGGAACGCTTTATGTAACGGGTTCGGTGGAGAATATATCGAGCGCGAATTATCAGCAGGTGGAGCTAAAGATCGAGTTGTATGATGGACAGGGAACGCTGCTCGGCGAGACGCTGGATTACACGAATCAACTGGGGCCGAACGTGACGTGGAATTTCAAGGCCGCATGCCTCTTGACCAACGCTGCTTCGGCTAAGGTGATCGGGGTGATCGCTCGAAAGTGACGGCTAATAATCCCGGAATGGGCCGCGGGGTTCGGCGGCGTTCATTTGTTTTTTCCAGCGGGCGAAGTGTTGTTTGAGTTCCTTCAATTTTTCCGGATGGGTCGCGGATAAATCCTGTTGCTCACCGATATCAGTTTTCAGATTGAACAATCCGCTGCCTCGGCTGCTGTTCACCCATTTCCAGTCGCCTACCCGCACTCCTATATCATGACGACGCTGCCAAAACATGGTGTTTCGGGCGGAAGGCGTTTCGCCCTGAAGCACAGGTAACAGGTCGAAACCGTCCAAGATAATATCCTGCGGGGGGTTCACTTGGCAGCTCTTAAGCAGGGTGGGGAGTATTTCCAGTGAGGTTAGGAAGGCGTCGCTGGTTTTGCCGGCGGGCACGCGGCCGGGCCAGCGGATGATGCAGGGGACGCGCAGGCCGCCCTCGAACATTTGGCCTTTGCCGCCGCGCAAGGGTGTGTTGTCTGAGGCCCCGCCGCCGCCATTGTCGCTGAAGAAAATAACGAGGGTGTTGTCGGCCACCTGGTAGTGATCCAGCAGATCGAGTACGCGCCCGATGGCGGCGTCCATGGCGGTGATGGAGGCTGCGTATTCCAATCTCTTAGCCGCACGGTTTGGTACCTTGAACAATTTCTCCCCGTACTTACCGAATTTACGCTCGGTAAACCCTGCCTCGGCCTGGAGGTGGGGATACAGTTTCTTGGTCGATTCCGGCCCTTGCGCGCCCGCTCGGATGGTGGGGTTTAGATTGGAAGCATTATGCGGGGCGTTAAAAGGTAGATAGAGGAAAAACGGTTTTTTATGATGCGTCTTGAGGAACCGGGTCGCCTCACGCTCAAACAGATCGGTGCAGTAGGTGCCCTTGTCGGCCGTGGTGGGCTTATTGTTCCGGTACATCGACGGCACGCCGTAGCGTTCGTGGGTATAGTAATCGATGCCGGTATTCACGAATCCATAAAACTCATCGAACCCCCGTGCCAGCGGCAGGAACCGTCTATGCACGCCGAGGTCCCATTTGCCGAATATTCCACTAACATAGCCGGCCGACTTCAATAATTCCGGCAATAACACCTCGCGTGTATCCATGCCTCCAATGCGTTCGAATGTGGCTTCGTATTCGCCGGGCTTGTATTTGTATCCGTAGTCAGGAGCCTCATTGCGAATCATATCGTAAATACCGTTGCGCTGTGGGTAACGCCCAGTAAGAATCGACCCACGCGAAGGCGTGCAAGCGGGCCAGGTGACATAAAATTGCGTAAGCTTCGTGCCCTCCTTGGCCAGACGATCGAGCTGGGGAGTGAGAATTTCTTTGGATCCAAAACAGCCAAGATCGCGGTAGCCCTGATCATCAGAAACAATCAACACAATGTTGGCCGGTGCAGCCAAAAGACCAACCGGAAACAGTAATAGAAACAACAAGCGCATGCGTCATTGCAAACCGTTCGGACTGCGTTGCCAAACAAAAAAGTCGAACAACTGTCACTTGACCGTTGGCCGTTGCCCCCCGTTGAATGCTGGCCATGTCAGTTGAGATGCAAGTGGAGAATAGGTATTTGGATTTTAAAAAATCCAGCATCCACAATTACGGTGCGTATGCTGCCAAACCTATTCGCAAGGGCACGCGGATCATTGAATATGTCGGCCGACCGCTGACCAAAAAAAAGGCGCAGGATGCACTGGAGGAGGGTAATGCCTACGTGTTCACCATCAACAAGCATTTTGACATCGATGGTGAGGTGCCGTGGAATCTGGCACGATTTATCAATCACGGCTGTGAGGTGAATGCCGAAAGCGATGTGGAGGATGACCGCGTGTGGATCATCGCCACACGTAACATCAAGAAGGGCGATGAGATTCTGTACAACTATAACTACGATTTAGAGGACGCCTTCGATAATCCCTGCAACTGCGGCGCCAAGAACTGCATCGGCTACATGGTCGGCGAGGAATATTGGCCCAAGCTCCGCAAACAAATCGCCAAGCGGGAGAAGAAAAAGAAGAAGTGAGCGTTTGAGTTATAGTAATTCAGGGATGTCGCTGTCCCCCCTAACTCTCCATTGGCCAATCCGCCGTGATCATACCGCGATAGCCGTTTTCCAGACTCGTCACATTTGTGTAGCCCATCTTTTGCGCCGCATCGCAGGTGAGGGCACTGCGGTAGCCGCCGCCACAGTACATAATAATCTCAGTGTCCTTGTCCGGGAACCGTGTTTCCAAGTCGCGCTCCAGCACGCCTTTGCCAAGATATTGAGCGTTTTTAGCGTGGGCCTTGTTCCATTCGCTTTCTTCGCGCACATCCAGCAACACCACCGGATCGCCCGAGGCCAAACGGGCGCCGGCATCGGTCAGCGAGATTTCCGTCACCCGGGTCAGGGCATCCTCCACAAGATTCAAAAAAGCCGGCGAATGTTTCATGACTCATGATAACGCGAAATGGCTACGTACGCCAGTCTGCGGGTGGATTCCGGGATGAAGAGGGAAAAAAGGATTTTGCCTTCGAGAATGAAAACCCCAACAGTGGGGGGAGGATGGCTTCCACGCCTCCCATGTTATATAGAAAGGGCTGAGATGGAACTCGCCCCTCCCGTTTACGATGGATGTGCAAAACCTTAACGATGTACCGGCGTTTACGACCAAAGATGGGTCGGAAATCCGAGAATTGCTGGCGCATCGAAATTCAAAGATAGCCAATCAAAGTCTGGCCGAGGCGCGGATTCCGGTGGGCGGAGCGACGACCGAACATTATCATCCGGTGGCTGAGGAGATTTATTTGATCACCCACGGTACCGGGCGCATGCGCATTGATGCAGAGGAGCGCGCGGTGGGCGTGGGCGATGCCATCGCCATCCCTCCGGGCGCGCGGCATAAACTTTGGAATACTGGCGTGGACACCTTGCGGTTGCTTTGCTGTTGCGCGCCGGGTTATGAGCACGAGGACACAGTGCTTACGGAAGAAGAGTGATGTATCAACCAGAGAAAGTTATTTTATATGTTAAGCCAGTGTGCGGCTGGTGCCGCCAGGCCGAGCATTGGCTGCAGAGCCAGGGCATTGAATTCAAGACGGTGGATGTGATGGAGGATCCGGTGGCGTTCGAGCACATGGAAAAAATCTCCGGCCAGACACTGGCGCCGGTGATCGAGGTGGATGGCCAAGTACTCGCGGATTTCGGTGCGCGCGAACTGGTGGTGTTTTGGGAAGGGCTGGGAAAGGACGCGTGAGCACGGTTGCTGAGCCAGTGAATTTGCCCCCGAAACGGCCGCGGTTGCCCGAATGGTTTCGCCTGCAGTTACCCACCGCCAGCGCGTACTTTGCTACACGCAATCTCATCGATGACCTGAATCTCAACACCGTTTGCGAAAGTGCCAAGTGCCCGAATCACTGGGAATGTTGGAGCCAAGGCACGGCGACCTTCATGATCGCCGGCGATCGCTGCACACGGGCGTGCGGATTCTGCGCGGTGGACACGCGCAAGCCGATGGCGCTGGAGGCGGACGAAGCCGAGCGCGTGGCCGAGGCAACGCGGCGCATGAAACTTCGGCACGTGGTGATCACCGCGGTGGCCCGGGACGATCTGTCCGATGGCGGCGCGGCGCATTTCCAACAGGTCATTCAGCGCGTACGAGAAGTGAACCCGGGCATTTTGATCGAGGTGCTTACGCCGGATTTCATGGATGACAATGCGGCAATCGATACCGTGCTGGCGGCGCGTCCGGAGATTTTTAATCATAACCTTGAAACCATCCGACGCCTAACGCCCAAGGTGCGCTCAGTGGCCACCTATGACCGATCGCTCTCGGTCTTACGCAAGGTGAAGGAACGGTCGCCCGAAACGTTTACCAAATCCGGCATCATGCTTGGCTTGGGCGAAACGGAGATGGAGCTTCAGGAGGCCTTGGTCGATCTGCGTGCGGCTGGATGTAACCTGCTCACGCTGGGCCAATATCTGCAACCCACTAAGAAACATTTGCCGGTGGTGGAATTCATCCATCCGGATAAATTCGCCAAGCACAAGCAAACCGCTGAGGCCATGGGTTTCACTTATGTAGCCAGCGGTCCGCTCGTCCGCAGCTCTTATCACGCGGATGATTTTGCGCCGGAAGATTACCAACAACCGTCATGAGTTTTGCAAAGGCGAACAAACGCCATGCAGCGCTGGCGGAGGAGATCCGCCGGCACGATCATGCCTACTATGTGCTGGCGGAACCGACGATCAGCGATCCGGATTACGATCGGCTCTATCGTGAGCTACTCCATCTCGAAGCCGCCCATCCGGAATTAGTCACAACCGATTCACCGAGCCAGCGCGTGGGCGGTAAGCCGGTCAGCGAATTTCCCGAGCATCGTCATGCAGTGCCGATGATGAGCCTGGATAACACGTATTCGTTTGAGGAACTGGCGGATTTTCAGGCACGCGTGGAAAAACTGCTGCCCGAGGCGGAACTGGATTGGACGATAGAGCCCAAGATCGATGGACTGGCGGTGAGTTTGCGTTATGAAAATGGCTCACTCGTCGTCGGCGCCACACGGGGCGACGGCGTGAGCGGCGATGATATCACAGGAAATTTAAAAACCATCCGAAGTATTCCGCTGCGTTTGGAGGGAGACCCGAGTTCAATTCCTAAAGTCCTCGAGGTGCGTGGGGAGGTGTTCATGAGCAAGGCGGGGTTTGAGAAGCTCAATGAGAAACGCCGGGCGGAAGGAGAGGAACCCTTTGCAAATCCGCGCAATGCGGCGGCTGGCTCGCTGAAGATGCTCGATCCTAAGGTCGTCGCCGAGCGGCCGTTAGGCGTGTTTCTCTATGGGCTGGGCGAGGTGAGTACGGAGGCCACCGTGCCGGACACCCAAGTCGGCGTGCTCGATTGGCTGGACCAACTGGGCTTTCCTTCGCCCGAACGGATTTGGACTGGGCGCACGCATGATGATTTGGTGGCGTCGATCAACGAACTCGATACCGATCGGCATGAGTTGGATTACGAAACTGATGGGGCGGTGATTAAACTCAATCCGCTCGCGTTGCGGGAACAATGCGGTGCGACTGCCAAGGCGCCGCGCTGGGCAATTGCCTACAAGTACGCGGCCGAACAGGCCGAGACTGTGCTCAAGGCCATCACCGTGCAGGTTGGCCGCACGGGCGCGTTGACGCCGGTGGCCGAACTGGAGCCGGTGTTCGTTGCTGGCAGCACTGTAAGCCGTGCGACCCTCCACAACGAAGAGGAGATTGCGCGCAAGGATATCCGCGAGGGGGATACCGTGATCATTGAGAAAGCCGGTGAGATTATCCCGGCGGTAATCGAGGTGGTACTGGCCAAGCGGCCGGCTGAAGCCGAGCCGTATAAGCTGTCAAAGAAATGTCCGGAATGCGGCACCGCAGCGAGTAAGGCAACGGAGGATGATGTGGTGTGGCGCTGCGCCAATCCGGATTGTCCGGCGCAAGTGCGGGGGCGGTTGGAACATTTTTGCGCGCGCGGTGCGATGGATATTGAGGGCGGCGGCGAGGTGCTGGTGAAGCAAATTGTGGCGCGCGGGCTGGCTTATGACGTGGGCGAATTGTATCGGCTCAAGCTGGAGGAAGTGGCAAGCCTCGAGCGAATGGCGGAGAAATCCGCGCAGAATTTTTTGGACGGCCTACAGGACAGCAAGAGCCGCGACCTGTGGCGGCTGGTGTTTGGCTTGGGGATCCTGCACGTGGGCGCCGGCGTGGCGAAGGCGTTGTGCCGGCACTTCCGCGATCTGGATGAGCTCATGCACGCCACGGAAGACCAACTGGTGGCCATTGATGATGTGGGTGAGGTGATTGCACAAAGTGTGTACCGGTGGTTTAGCGATCCGGACAACCGGCAATTGATCGAGGTATTACGTAAGGCGGGGTTGAATTTTGAATCGGCGCTCTATCAGGACGCTGCAGCGGCCGGGCCGTTGGCCGGAAAATCGCTGGTGTTAACGGGCACGCTGCCCAATCTTAAACGCCATGAGGCCGCCGCCAAAATCGAGGCTGCCGGCGGCAAGGTGGTGGGCAGTGTGAGCAAGAAAACCGATTATCTTGTGGCCGGCGAGGAGGCCGGCAGCAAGTTGGCCAAGGCGGAAAAATTATCCATTCCGGTCCTCGGCGAAGCCGAGCTGCTGCGCCTATGCGGCGATTAGTGCCTTAGGTGATCGGTCATTTTTTGTCGTTTGAGTAAAAAGTCGGTGAATAACCCGATCTTGGGTTTTGGCAACGCACCTGCTAAGAATAAGGGCGTTGCGAGGGAGCCGCACGAACTGACCAAGGAGGGCACACCAAACATCACCTTTTTTTGGGTTGAGCTGTGTTCTCGCATTTTTGGGCAAACATGAAGATGGGGAAACTTGAGGCGCCGGACACGCATTATTTGTCTGGAGCAGAGGGGTGGATGGAATTGGGCGATCTGCAGTCGGCCTTGGCCGAGCTGGATTTGATTTCCAAGCCGTTCCACGATCATTACGACGTGCTGCAGGTACGTTGGCATATTCTCAACCGCATGGAGGATTGGGAGGACTGTCTGCGTATCAGCCGCCAGATGATTGAGGCCAATCCAGAACTGCCACAGGGCTGGATCAATCACGGAAACGGCCTGTTTTATCTGCGCCGTTTTCAGGAGGCGTATGATACGCTCTCACCGGTTGCCAAGCGCTTTCCGCACGACGAAGCCATACCTTACAACCTCGCCTGCTACAAATGCCAGAGCGGCGACTTGGGCGAAGCGCGCGAATGGCTGGAACGTGCCCTGAAGGTGGGCGATTCCAAGCGCGTTAAGAAAATGGCCGCCACCGACCCGGACCTGATGCCTCTCTGGGAACAGGGCGTGAAGATTAACTAAGGGTCTCGACTCCGTTCCTCCGGTTGCCATACCCTCGCCAAATGGCGCAGGCACCTCGCAAACTCGGTATCCTCCTTTCCGTTGCGCCACAGCATCCTAATTTCCACCACGCCCTGCAGCTCGCGGCCGCGGGGTTGAGTGCCCAGGACGAGGTGTATCTTTATTGCCTGGATGACGCCGTCCACGGTTTGGCTGACGAACGCCTGCAAACCCTGCGCGGCCACGGTCTGCGCCTCTTCGCCTGCGCTTTCGCCGCGCAACGCCGCAAGCTGCCCCAAACCGAGAATGCCCTTTACGGCGGGCTCACCATGCTCAACGATGTGATGGCCGCCACCGACCGGTTTGTCAGTTTCAACTGATGGAAATCCTCACCTCCAATCCGAAACCGCAACGGCGCATTCTGGTGGTGGTGGACAGCGATCCGCGTACTAACCCGCGCGTGGCCGAGGCCGTGCGCATGGCCGGCGGTGTAGGCGTCTGGGATCAGGTTTCCATGCACGTAGTTCTGCGCGGCCCTGCTACCCGCGCCTTGGGAGAACAGGCCGCCAGCCTGCCGGAGGCCCGGATGTTTAAGCAGTTCATCGGCATGATTCGCGAAAACGGCGGGCAAGTCTCCGTGATGCCCGATGCCGAGTCGATGGAGGATATCCGCCCTGAGGAACTTCTTGAGAATGGTATGAAACCCGAAGCCTTTGCTGCGCTCACCGCCGAGTGCTCCAGCGTCCTGCGTTTTTGAAATGGCCCGCGTCTTTCACATGATCACTCGCGAAGGTGACCCGCTGGCCGCCGAGGTCATAGCTGCGCAGGAAGCCGCCGGCCACGAGACGCGTGTGGTGGATCTCACTAAGGTCGATCCCAACGGCGATTACAGTGTGTTGCTCGAGGAAATTTTCGAGGCCGATTCCGTGCAGGTTTGGTAGCCGGGAGAAAGTGACTTAACCTAAACTCGCCCGGATGGCTTCGGCCGCTGCGCGCGGATTTTCCGCGGCGTAGATGGGGCGGCCGATGACGAGCCAGTCGGCTCCGGCGTTGATGGCGTCGGCAGGTGTCATCACGCGTTTTTGATCGCCGGAGGCACTGCCGGCTGGACGAATCCCGGGGGTGACCAATTGCACCTCGGCCGGCAACAATTCACGTAAAGGCGCAATTTCCTGGGGCGAACATACCAGCCCGCGCAGGCCAGCCGTGGTGGCTAGTTTAGCAAGGTGGTGTACTTGTTCGGCGGGCGTTTTTTGAATACCTAACTCGGCTAAATCACTTTCATCCATACTGGTGAGTACGGTCACACCGAGGACGAGCGGGCCGTTGTCACCGGCGGCTTCCTGTGCGGCACGGAGCATGGCGGTGCCACCGCTGGCGTGGACGGTGAGCAGCTGCACATCGAGGCGCGCGGCACTGGTAACGGCCTTGGCAACGGTGTTGGGGATGTCGTGAAACTTCAGGTCCAAAAACACAGCGGCGCCGGTATCGCGCACGCGCCGGACGATGTCCGGGCCTTCGGCGACGAAAAGTTCCTTGCCGATCTTAAAGGCGCCGACGGCAGGGGCCACGGCTTGGGCCAGAGCGAGGGCTTCTTCGGCCGTGGAGACATCCAGCGCGGCGATGATGGGGTTCCGCATGGGCGGAGGTAAGCAGAGGGGCTCGAGCTTGAACAGCCCTAACGCTTCACACGGGCGTCGTAGCGGCCGTTCATTTTCTTGGCTTTCTCTGGATCGCGCATGTCATTCAGGTGCGTGTCGAGCTTGTCCATCATGGCGATCACTTCCTTGTCAGTGGTCTGGGGGCGGAGGGTGGCAAGAAATTGTTGGCGTTGAGCGATGATCTCGGGGGCGACTTCGCGCCCTTCGCCCAGGCGGCGCAGGTAAAATTCGATGGTGCGGATGCCGCGCTGGCGGTTTTCCTTGGCTTTTTCGCCGGTGGAGGCCAATAGCTGGAAGCTGGTGGCAAACCGAGAGTTCACCAGGATGTTGGCATCTTCATGCTGGCCGAGGTAACGGGCGGCAATTTCCCGGATGGATCCCTGATCGCGTTCGCTGATGCGTGGGTCATCATGCGTTTTGCGCAGGATGGGCATGGAATCTTTTCCCAACACACCGGAAATGTAGTAGAGCGGAGCGCGGTCCAGATAGATGTGGGCTTCGCCTTCTCGGTTGGTGCCTTCGCGGAAGAGCTGAGCCTCAGCCTTGGCGATGTAGGTGGTATCCTTGTGTCGGCGCAACAGGTCAAACATCAGGTGGCGGAAGGGCCGGTCGAGATAGGCCATTTCGCGGACTGTGGCGTCGGGCGGGATGGGTTGATCGAGCAGTTCTTTGGCGCCGGTGAGAAAGGCTTTCTCGTGCATCTCGGGTGTGAGATCGTTGAGCACACGGGCGAGGTAGGCCACCTCCAGCATGCGGCCGGTGTTGTTTAATACGTTTAGCAGGATACGCTCGCATTCCTGCAGGTGATCGCCGTTGCGTTTGCCGATGTGCCGTACGGAATTGATTAGGCCAATGCGCAGCGAGGGCGGGAAGATGGGGTCGAGATAGATCTGGCCACGCTGCCAGTTGCCGGTGGTGATCTGGTTGGTATTCTCGTGCAGCTCCATGTCCAGCCCTTGGTCTAGGAATCGGGCGATGGCGGGTAGGGCTTTCGGGCCCATGGCGGTGAGTTCCTCAAACTCTCTGATAACTTGCCGGATCAGCAC
>WTHG01000099.1 GCA_011523245.1 Verrucomicrobiales bacterium
AGATAAAGCGGGGCGAAAAGGCGGATGGCTCGTCCGAATCGTTGTTGGGTCAGTTCGTTAGACTTGTTTGCTAACGCCTCTAGTTGATATGTGCCCGTCGGGGAAATCAACTGAGCGAAATCTTCGAGAGATCGCTGGGGTGCATAAAGGCTCTTTTGGAATCCCTCCTCTGACGTTTTCAACGAATGCGCCCGAAGGGCCCCTAGTGGGAGGGCGGCAAAAGCATCGATAAACGATGGCTCGGCTGACTGATGATGCGGCACACAGGCAGTTTGACCTTTAGCCGCGGGCAAGTCCAGTCGAGGTCTTACAGGGGCTAGGCCAGCGTCTTCAGCAAGGCAGCCACAAAAAAGGCCATCACCAGCGAGGCAACCCCGGCCAAGGCGATTTGCCTAGCAAGAGGAGTGCTTGATGCATTTTTTACACCGTTTGCGTGTAAATGACGCTCAGAATTAGCTGCTGCCTCGTGTTTATTAGAAATTTGTGAGTCAAACTTCATTCTAGAGGATTTCTACTGCAAGGAACGTGCCAAGAGCGGTTTCGTGGGGATAAGTTTTGCTCGGTGGGCGCGGGCAGCGATTTAATCTCACGCCATGCCTACCGATGTGATTGCTGTCGCCAATCAAAAAGGAGGGGTTGGCAAAACCACGACCTCCATTAATCTGGCCGCCAGTTTGGCGAGCCAAGGTAAACGTGTATTATTGGTGGACTTGGATCCGCAAGCCAATGCAACCAGTGGCTTGGGCGTTGAAAAACGAGAAGGCGGCAGCGTGTACGAGGCGCTGGTGGGGGATGCGTTGTTGAGTGATCAAATTGTCCGCACGGTTTATAAGAATCTGTCGATTATTCCGGGTGAAGTCAATTTATGCGGCGCTGAAATCGATCTGCCGCGCATGGAGGATTGCCTGCACCGTCTGCAGAGAGCGCTTCATTCAGTGCGTATGGCTAATGTGTACGACATTATTTTGATTGATTGTCCGCCGTCCTTAGGTTCGCTGACATTGAATGCTTTTGTAGCGGCAGATTCCTTAGTGGTGCCGATTCAATGCGAATACTACGCGCTTGAAGGGATTTCCATGGTGCAGCGTCTGATCGATCAGGTGCGCAATTCCGGGGATAACCCAGATTTGCACATCATGGGTATTGTGATGACGATGTACGATGGCCGCACGCGCCTGTCGCAACAGGTGCTCGATGAAGTGCGTGAGCATTTTGCGGAGATCATCTTCGAAACAACAATTCCGAGGGCCACTCGATTGGCTGAGGCTCCGAGTCACGGCCAGCCAGCTTTGGCGTATGATCCGGATGGGTTAGGCACCGCTGCCTATGATGTATTGGCCGCAGAATTGCTCCAACGATTGACTGCGACAACGACGGCATCCGAGGAGGAGAATTCCACTCCGGATAATGTGGTGGATGCAACGGCATTGCAAAATCCGGAGCCCGTCCAAAATCAGGCTTGAAGCGTTTGCCAGGTTTATCGAAACTCCCGCCTCAGTTTTCATGAAAACGTATTCTCTATTACTTGCCGCCGGGATGGTGGTTTCTTCGTCGGCCGATGAATGGCCGCAATACCGCGGGCCTCACCATACGGGTGCCTCAAAGGAATCTTTGGCACCTTGGGGTGAGGGGAACTTGAAAGCCACCTGGAAAACTTCAGCACCAAACGGATTTAGTTCCTTTGCGGTTGCCGATGGATTCGCAGCTACTCAGTACGTTGAGCAAGGCAAGGAAACGGTTGCAGTACTGGATGCGACCTCTGGCCGCAGAGTATGGACAGCAGCACTGGATGCTGCGGATTATGGGCACGACGGCGGAAACGCTGGGGCCAATGATAACAAAGGCGGGGATGGCCCGCGCTCGACACCTTCAATTGATGGCGGCTCAATTTATGTGTTGTCGGCTGATTTTGTTTTGGTGAGTTACTCTCTAAAAAATGGCCAAAAGCAATGGTCTCATGATTTGCTGGGTGACTTTGCCGGGCAACAGATCAAATGGAAAAACGCCGCCTCGCCGGTGGTGGACGGCAATCTCGTGATCGTTGGGGGTGGAGGCGCAGGTCAGTCGTTGCTGGCTTTCAATAAAGTCACCGGCAAGCTTGCATGGAAAAGGGGCACGGAGACAATGACCCACGCCACGCCGGTGGTGGCCGAGATTCACGGTGTGCGTCAGGTGATTTTTTTCTGCGTGTCCGGATTGGTCTCGGTTGAGATCAATTCCGGCAAGCTTCTTTGGAAACAACCGTTCAAATTTGCGGTCTCCACTGCAGCCTCGCCGGTGGTGGATGGAAACGTGGTGTTCTGCTCAGCCGGTTACGGTGTGGGTGGCGGAGCCTACAAAGTTTCAATGAAAGGGGGGCAATGGAGCACGGACGAAATCTGGCGTATTCCCGGCCACAAACATGTGGCGAATCATTGGAGCACTCCCGTGCTTAAAGACGGCCATTTGTACGGTATGTTTAGCTTCAAAAAATATGGTGACGGCCCCCTTAAATGCGTGGACATCGCTACCGGCGAAATCAAATGGGAACAGGAAGGGTTCGGTGCGGGCAATGTAATTCGCGTGGGAGATAACATTCTGGCGCTCACGGATTACGGTAAACTCGTCCTGGTG
>WTHG01000505.1 GCA_011523245.1 Verrucomicrobiales bacterium
ACGATGCGCCCACAAATGTCGGCGTCGTTCCAGTCAATCACCCACACGCCGCCTTCCGGACCGGTGTCCATATTAAATCCAAGGAAATGCTTGTCATTGGCAACCATGAAGTCGCCGCCATGTGTGCCTCTAAAACCGGATCCTCGACGCTCCAGATTATCCATGTATAACAAATGATGGTGTATGTTACCCATGTACACCTGACCATGATATTTTTTGGGAAACGCGCCGCCTGTATAAATTTGGCAACCTCCGTGGGCAAAACCACCCTTTCTTTGGCCTGTGTTCTTTACGTTCACTGTACCGTCCATCCAGAAATAAGCTTTACCACCTTCGTGCGGTCGACCCGCATAATTTTGGTGCACGTGCTCGGCGATGGTTTTGATGTCATTGTAAACATGGGAATTAAAATGTTTCCCAGCCTGTCTATGAAAGCGGCCGCCCTGCACAATGTGCCATAGGTGTGGAATTACGCAGGCGGTAATGAAAGCTTGTCCTCGATCATCAAAGTCTATTCCCCACGGGTTACTCGTGCCCCAACCAAACACTTCGAATTTTTCTTTAGTGGGATGATAACGCCACACGCCCGCATTGATGCGTTGACGTTCGCTATCAGGGGCTCCGGGTTTGCCGACATTGCTGTGGGTAAACACGCCATGGCAGCCGTAGAGCCAGCCGTCCGGACCCCAGGTGAAGCTATTCAAGGTCTCGTGGCGGTCCTGTCGGCCCCAGCCATCAAGCACCACTTCCGGTTTGCCGTCTGGCACATCATCGCCGTCTCGGTCTGGGATGAATAAGAGGTTAGGCGGCGAGCCGACCCACACGCCACCGAAGCCCACTTGTAGGCCGGTGGGGAAAAACAGTTTGTCGGCGAAGACTTTCTTCTTGTCGAAATGACCGTCGCCATCGGTGTCCTCTAAGATAATGATGCGGCCTTTGGGGCCTTCTTTGAAGGTGTCGCTGCGGCGGGTTTCATAATTTAGGTTTTCGCACACCCACACGCGACCGCGGGAATCAAAGCAAAATGCGAAAGGCTGCACCACGTGCGGCTCGGCGGCGAACTGCGTGACCTTGAATCCGTCGGGCAAGGTCATGCGCGCGGTGGCTTGTTCCGGCGTATACGAAGGAGGTTTGGAAGAGGATTTTTGAGCCACAGCCGGCGAAGCAATGGCCCACGAAAGAGCAATCCATAAGAGGGCTTTCATGCGTGCGGGAATTGTCCACGAACCCACCGATGTCGCAAGACGAATTGTCACGTAATTGGATTGGAAAGTGCGGTGGTCGGTTTTATCCTTCAGGCATGGCCGATGAGGACCGCATGGTGAAAATAGAGTCTGCCCTGGCGCACATGGAACAGCTCACCGAAACGCTCAATGAGACCGTGATTGAACAGGATAAAACCTTACGCCGGCTCAACCAGCAGCTCGAACAACTCACCGAGCGTATGGCCAAAGACAACGCGGACTCTATCAAAAGCAATAACACTAAGCCGCCGCATTACCAGTAAACGGACTTTCTTTTTCGCCTGATTCAGGTAGTGTCCGCGCGCGTGAAACATCTCCCTGCCATTGCCGTAATTTGGCTGGTGACCGCAGTGTCGGCTCTGACCGATACCGTGGTCACTAAGGACGGGCAGCGCCATGAAGGTGCCCTAACCCTGCAAGCGGGCGGGATCCAAATCGGCACAACTCTGGTGCCGATCGAGGACCTGCACGAAATTACGCGCGACCTCAAGGAAGCGGCTGCTCCAAAGGATGAATTGGCTCGACTCACAGCTAACTTGATGGCCGTGGGCCAGCCGGGGGCCCTAAGTTGGAACGGCACGCTCATTGCCGGTCGCGTGACCGCAATCGATGACACTAAGGTGAGCTTGGAAAATCAGCCGCCCCAATTATTCCTGAGTACGGACAATACAGCCGCCGTGTTTTTCACCGCCATGTCCTACCACCAACTCGATGCCCTGCGATCCCGCAACGCTGGTGTGTTGTTGAAGGGCGGCGATTTTTTTGAAGGTCGCCTGTTGGGCCTGAAGGATGGCCGGGTGGAACTCGAATCAATTTTGTTCGGTCGCAAATCATTCGCCGTGGGGACCGAAGCCGAAGCGCTTTGGATTCGCTCGCCCAAGGTCGACCCGGCCGCCTACACCGTTCACACGCGAAACGGATCGGTGATCGTGGCGGACTCCGTTGCGCTGACCTCCGACGGCGTGGAGATCAATCACCCCCCGCTGCGTCAGTACCGGATTCCGTTGGCGGATCTGGGGCAACTCCGGCGAGGCAATGCGACCGATATCGTGACGCTGGCATGGAACCGGATCGATAAGGCCAAGCCGGAAGAGAAAATCGTGCTGCTGGCCAGCGTCGCCAATGTCGGCCGCATGCTTGAGCTGCGGGCACAAGTTGCCCGTCAACAACCCGCTTTGAAACTGGCCCAGGCCAAGATGGATTTGGTGGATAAAAAACGCGGAGACATCCGGGCCGCCAATGACGCCGTCCGGCGCGAGTACGATCAGTTGCGGCAGGTTTGGTCCCAACGGAATGCCGACTATATGCGTGTCAAATCATTGGCCCGCACAAAAGCCACTCAACTGCGCCAAAAACAGGCGGCCGTCCGCCGTGTGCGGTCGGAGATGGATCGTTGGAGACGGCAAGTGAAACAGGAAACCACACGGTTGGAGGACGCGGCGAAAGCCTTGGCTGACGCCGCCGAGAATCAACTTAACGCGGCCAAGAACCGCCACGATGCGGCCCGCCGGCAGGTGGACCAATCCAAGCGCCAGTTGCAACGCTCTGAACAACGACTGGCGGAGGAGCAGAAAAAGATGGAGGCATTTCAAAAAACAATTCAACCCGCCAAGGATCAGGAACGTGCTGCCAAAGAGGTGGTGGATGCGGCTTATCGCGCCAAGGAAGCGGCTCAGGACAAACAACGCAAGGGGCTGGATGCGTGGCGCGAGGCTAACAAGGCATATTTCGACCAGCTCACCGTTCGCAATCGGTTGCAGGCGGAATATAACAAGGCGGTGCAGGAGCTGGAGCAGATTCAGCCGGCAGTGTCAGAGCCGCCGCGTTAGGCGCATCCGGCACGCCATCGCGAGAGCCGGAATCAAACACCACTTTGCCCATCTTGAGTAGTCGGCTCGGGTGAATCACATGCCACGGACCCAGTCGATCGGCCGGCCGATTCCAACTCCACGCAGCCAGTTCACTACAGTACCAACGATTGGAACTAGGCAAGCCGATGATGCCGCCGAAATCGTATTTTTTGCCCAGCTGCGACCGTGCCTTTGCCAGAGCGGCATCGCCGGCTTCCGGCGTCCAACCCTCCGGCTGCACCAAGGCCACGCGATGGGACAGGGCGAGAAATTCGCCTAGCGGTGTTTCGACGTTACCGGGCCAAAGCGCTTCGATCACCACCTCGTTTTCATGATCAAGAATGGCGGCGTGCGGGAAGGCGGAGTCGGTGGCGGTGGCCACGATGTCATCGCCCAGACGGTAACCGCGATTCACCAGCCACATGCCGTTGCCGCCCTTCTCTTGGATGACCTGTTGCCACGACTGCACTTCCGCCTCGTAAGCCGGTCCGGTGCGTCGTGCGAATCCACTAAGCCCGGCGCAGCCCACAGAATGCAGCAGGATGCCGAGTAGGCCGAGGGTGATGAGCGGTCGGGGGTTCATGAGACAGGCGGTGGAATAAGGAAAGGGGCGAGGTGAGGCTCGCCCCTTCCGTTAGTTGGGGAATTTGATTATTTGTTTTCCACGATCCACACGTTGCGGAATTGGAGCGGGTTGCCGTGGCCCTGCAGCTTGATCGGACCGGGCGTGCCTTCGGGGTCGCGACGTGATCCACCGGTCTTGCCATTGATTTCAAGATCCTTGTGGATCACCACGCCGTTATGCTTCAGTGTCATACGGGCGTTTTTGATTTTCTTGCCATCCTTCATCACAGCATTGGTGAACTCGACGTCGTAGGTCTGCCATTGGAGCGGCGGCAGGCACATATTTACGATCGGCTCGGCCTTGGTGTAGACGCCACCGCACTCGTTGTTTTTCCCTTCCAACCCAAACGAATCGAGGATTTGCACCTCGTAATGGTCCACCTGATAAAAGCCACTGTTGCCCCGGCCCTGTCCGCGCGCGGCGGGCTTGAAGGGTAGCAGGAACTCCACGTGCATGGTGTAGTTTTGAAATTTGCGCGCGGTGCGGATGTCGCGCCCGTCGGTGTTCAGAAGCTTGGTCTGCTCGTCCAGGCGGCCGCCCTGCCATTCGCCTTTGCCTGTGCCGTCGAATAGCACGATGGCGCCCTTGGGCGGCTTGGTGCCGAGGGTGGGGCTTTTGCGTTCCAGGCGTTTCAGTTCAAAGGTTTTCTTACCGTAAGAGCCGTTGAGCTTGCCGTTTTGGATCACGGCCTTGCCTTCTTTCTGTCCCTTAGGCGGGTATTGGCTGGTGGCGCTAAATTCATTGGCTCGGCCACCCAGGTAACGCCGCTTTCCGATCGCGGCGGCGAACACGGCCTTGTTGCCCTGAAGCTTACCGGTCATCAACGACCGGTCATCTCCGCGATCCCAGCCATCGCCTGGCAGACCGCCGGGGTAAAGCACGAGTTGAAATTCGCCGCTGCCCAGCGCGATCACCTGCGCTCCCATATCGCACCCGCACGAGAGGTCACCGATATATTCACCCTGGATCTTAAAATCCGCGGGCAACGTTTTGTCCTTCGCGTTCGTCCACAAACCTGGCGCAGCAATGGTGTTCAGGCCGAGGGTGAGGCTAAAGAGTAGCAGTGTCTTTTTCATGATTTGCGTGGAGAAAAGTCTAACGACCGTGTGGTGTTTGACAAGTCGCGTTACCGAATCAACTCCTCTGCCACCTTGGCGCCTAGGCCGACTTTCTCGTAATGCGCCCGGGCCAGTTCGAGTTTCACATGCACATCATCATGGCCGGTCGGGTTGTCGTGTTCGTCGTAATAGATCACCGAACCGAGCACGTGAAAAAGCGTGATCATCGGCTCCGCGCCATCTTCGACCACGAGCGTGTGAATTTCGCCGGGGGGTTCGTAGACAAACATTCCTTCACGCGCCACCCAGTCATGCTCTAGATAACGCCACGTACCCTTGAGCACAAACCCGTATACCGGCGAGGCATGCCGATGCCGCCCCAGTTTGCCGCCCCCGCGTACGCGCAGGAGATTGACCCATTCGCCATTGGTAGTATTGAAAAGTAGTGGGCGAAAATCCACCGTATCACTCTGGGGCACCCAGAGTCGTTCATCCTCCGGTATGGCCGTCTCCACAAGATCAGCCAGAGCCAGCGGGGTTTGTAGGGGGCGTTTGTACATAGTCAAAATCAGGTGGAGAGATAGCCTCCATCCACAGGTAGCACGGCGCCGGTGATGAAAGAGGCTTCGTCGGATAATAAAAACAGTGCGGCCGTTGCCACTTCCTCCGGTTGCCCCCAGCGGCCCAACGGCGTGCGTGCTATGATAGCGGCGTTGCGTTCGGGATCGGTGCGTGGCGCTTCCGTAAAAGGCGTTTCAATCCAACCTGGTGCGAGAGCGTTCACGCGGATGCCGTCAGCCGCCCAGGCCGCCGCCAGACTTTTGGTGAGCTGCACCACCGCCCCTTTGCTGGCCGCATAGGCCGGCGCGTGCGGTGCGCCGAGCGTGCTGAAGAGCGAGCCTAGATTCACGATGCTCGCGCCTGCGGCCAAATGCGGCCGGCACAACGTGCAGCACTGTTGAACGGCCGTGAGGTTGACCTCGATGACCCGCGCAAAGTCGTCGCGTTCAAATTCCTTCTCGCGTCGGATGATCCCTGCTGCATTCACCAGATGATGCACCGGCCCGAGATTCGCAAGGCATCCCTCCAACGCCGCGCCATCGGTAACATCGAGTGTGTGTACCTCCAGGCCGGCTTCCGGCGCCATTGGCTCCAGCCCAATTGCTATCACTCGCGCCCCTTCTGCCGCCAACGCTCGGCCGATGGCTAAGCCAATGCCACGTGTGCCGCCGGTAACCACGGCGGTGTGATCGGTGAAACGCATGCGGATGCGCGAGAAACTACGCGAGGATTTCTTTCACCACGCGGCCGTGCACATCCGTCAGGCGGAAATCGCGGCCGTCGTAGCGGTAGGTGAGTTTTTCGTGGTCGAGGCCGAGTTGGTGCAGGATGGTCGCGTGCAGATCGTGCATGTGCACCTTGCCGTCCACGGCGTGGTGGCCGTATTCGTCGGTGCCGCCGTAGGCGAATCCCCTCTTGAACCCGCCGCCGGCCAGGCACACGGTGAAACCATCCGGGTTGTGGTCGCGGCCGGTGCCCTTGTTCTGGGCGTAGGGTGTGCGGCCAAATTCACTGCCCCACCACACAATGGTGTCGTCGAGCAACCCGCGCTGTTTGAGATCGGTCAGCAACGCGCCGACCGGCTGGTCGGTGGCCTTAGCGTGCTCCATGTGCTTGGGCATGTTGGAGTGCTGATCCCATGAGGGATTGTTGCCATTGTCCGTGTAATTTACCTGAATGTAGCGCACCCCGGCTTCGCTCAGGCGCCGGGCCATCAGGCAGTAACGGCCAAAGTTATCGGTCGGCTGCTGGTTGATCCCGTACATCTCCAGCGTTTTGGAATCTTCATCGGATAGATCGAGAATTTCTGGCGCGTTGTTTTGCATGCGCCAGGCTAGCTCGAAGGAGCTGATTACTGCATCAAGTTCGTCATCGCCGGGCCGGCGTTTGGCTTGTTCGGCGTTGATGGCGCGCAACAGGTCAAACTGTCGGGCCTGAGCCTTGGGATCCGTGCTGGACGCCGTGATATTTTTGATGGTGGCATCCTTGGCCGGAATGCCGGCGCGGCCCAGCGGAGTGCCCTGGTAGGCGGCAGGCAAAAAGGCGTTGCTATAATTGCGCGGCCCACCGTTGCCCATTGAGGGGCCAATGCTTACGAAGCCCGGCAGGTTTTCATTCTCCGTGCCGAGCCCGTAATTGACCCACGCCCCCATGCTCGGGCGAATGAGATTGATCGTGCCCGAGTGCATGAACAGCGTGCTCGGGCCGTGCGCCACGCCTTCAGTGTGCATGCCCTTGAGCAGGCAGAGATCATCCACATGCTGGGCCATGTGCGGAAACAGTTCACTAACCGGCTGGCCGCATTGACCGTAATTCTGAAAGTCCCACAGAGGTTTCTTAACGCGGTGCTCCACGATCTTGCGAGTCTTGGCCAGCGTCCGTGCGTCATCAAAGCGCACCATCTTGCCATCGTCATCAAAGAGCTTCTGCTTATAATCGAACGAATCCACATGGCTCACGCCGCCGGCCATGAAGAGAAAAATCACGCGCTTCGCCTTGGGCGCATGATGCACCAGCTTTGGGGCGAGCGGATTATCCGCTGCCGCTACCCGATGCGCCATCGCTCCCGCCGCTATCGCACCAAAGCCACAGGCCATGGATTGCAGGGCGCCGCGGCGGTTGACGGGATTGGAAAATAGATCGTTCATGGATAAATTGGACGTAATTTAGACGCTGGTATTCTGCCTTTATTTGGGAAGTGAATCAAGCTTCGGAGTCCATTAATGCCGGTGAATTTGCCTGTTTGCGCGTAATCCACAAGCCGTACAAGCCGACGATTAAGCAGCCAATAATCAAGATTGTCGAAGGATTTGAAATAAAACTGCGGCTCTCGAAACGAAAGTCGATTTTTCGGGGTTGATTACTGGCGGGTAAAAACACACCTCTTCCGGAACCGTTAGCCCTATGAATACGGGTTGGTTTACCGTCCACGGTCACACTCCAGCTTGGATGAAATTGGTCATTAAGTAAAAGGATGGCGGCATAATCTGTGGGAGGGATTTTTAGTGCAATATGGGATGATGAATCTCTTGTGAACACGGGTTCGGGCAAGTTTAAAGTTTGCGAGGGTTGTTCCGGCGAAGGGATATCTTCGGTTTCTAAAACAACTCGTAAATGCGGATTGAAGCCAGGGCTGTAAAGGATGGATGAGAGGTTGTCCGAAGAGGTTCCTGATTGCCAGTCAGCAAAAAGTTTTGCTCGGGGTAATGCGCCCGAGAATTCCATTAAACAAATTTCAGATTGTTGTGCATCCAAGCTTGGCTGGATTTCTAATTCGGAGTCTTCGGAGGAATTGGATGCTGTCAAATTATAATGGGAATGGGCTTGGAAACGACGTTCGATTGGATCCAATTCCTTGTTCAGTAAATTATAGTATACGGGGAGTGAATTGAATTGAAAATTAGATTGCACTTGGTTTGAAAAAAATGAAGAGCCTGACTGGCTTAACAGATAACGAGTGCTGGTTAATTCCCAGTACCTGAGAAGATGGTGCAGTGAAACCTGATAAGATCGGTTGCGGTTTGTAGATTCAAGCGGGTCAGAAGAAACTCCACGGTGGATTCCTTGGTCGGCAAACGAGGTGAAATTTAATGCTGAAAATCTGTTGGCAACCTGTTTGGAGAGGGCCAATCTAAGCAGCATTTGTTCGCGAGATTTTGTGGATTGGATGATGAAATCTATTAACGAAGGATTGCCTGCGGATTGGATGAATGATTGGCCACCGGGCAATTTTTGGATTTCCAATAGCGCTGTTTTTCGGGATTGATGATCCTGTGTGCTTAGAATAATTGATGCCCTGTCTTTGAAGGCCTTAATGAATGTGGGGTCATTGTAGAGATCGAGCGCCTTGATAAAATCGTTGGCAATTTCAATGGTTGTTGCGTCCCATTTTTTATTAATTGCATCCGATCGATTCATCTTAAACGACAAATTGAGTAATAGTTCGTCCACAGGATACTCGATAGGGCTTTGTCTGTTGCCGGGAGTCGGTAAGTGAAACTCATTGAGTATCCCCAGTCTTCCTGAGTGAACTTGGCCGTTTAGTTGAGTGGCGATGTGTTTTTCTGAAGTGGATGCGTCAACAGAGCTAAAGCTTACAAACGGGGCCCCAGCAAAAAGTAAATCGCCGCAAAGAATGATTCCAATCAGCGCAAACGCCCATTTTCTTGTCGGGGTAGCCCATTGCCGGAAGCTTAAGGCTATGAGTGTGATAACTGAAAGGAATAAGAAAACGACAGCTACGCCCAATCGCCAGTGTTTTTCGGCAAAGCGGTCTGCTTCGAGTTCCTGATGAACCTCATGAGCCTGTTCCACTGAGCCGTATCCTACGAATCCCAGTACTGCGATCACCAGTAACCCAAGAAATCCAATTCGCCAAGCGGAGTTAAATCCACCGCCACCAAAACTTCGGGACTGTGCATGTTCATCGCTATCAATCCAATTGGAGAACGATTTAATGCCGAGCGCAAATAGGAGCGCAAAAGAAACCGATGTGATGACGATAAGTTGGTATATCCATAAAGTTCCGGCGAGGGTGAGGATTGTGGTGGTTGACAGAAATATGACCAATTTTTTTTCCCGTAAACTTAGAGCGTTTCCTTTTCTAAATGCCTGAATCAATGCCCATATTGATAGCAGGAATGTCATCATGCCTATGTGCGCACTACCGCTGCTGCCCGTGCCGTGGTGAGCTGTGCCGCCCGGTGAATCCTGGCGGTATCCATTAAATCCCCCAATGAGAATGGTAGGCCAATCGGCCGGTTGTAATGCGTAGGCTTTTGAAGGGGAATATTGGGGATTATCTATTTTGGAAGTGAACGCGATAGTTCCCGCAAGGCATACAATGGCCACAGTGTTGAAAAGTAAATGTTTGTTGGGACTTTGTTTTCCATGGTGTATGTGCGCAATTAGGAAGCCTAGGATGACGGTGGTGGCCGCAATTAAAATGCCAACAGTTAAGCCGGTTTCAAGGATGCCGACGCCCAATACTAAACCGGTTAAAACTATTTTGGGCCACCCTTTATTCGCCCCAAGGAACACGCCGAAAGTGATGAAGGCAGCGCTCCCCAAAACGGCAATGCCGATTGAATGCTCCATGACAGATGTAAAAAAAACTCCGCTGAATGTGGCGGCAATTGTTGCGATTCCACATTGCCATGTGTTTCCATTGAGTTGGCGGATGCAAAACCAAGCAGATGCTCCCAGACATAACAGGGCAACGAGGGGGAGATAGTTGGCAAAATTGCTGGCTGGATCTCCTGTTATTTTGGCTAACTCAGCAAAGGCACCTGTTATACCCGGCGGAAGTTTGAGTTCCGGCTGACCAAGGCCTA
>WTHG01000442.1 GCA_011523245.1 Verrucomicrobiales bacterium
CGCCTAGGGTGTCCCAAGACAAGTCTCCGGGATTCAAGGTGTGGCCGTCGAGCACGACAATGCGCGGGGAAGCGGTATCCATGGGGGGATTTGGCGGTTTGAAGTGCGGGTTGTCAATTCCTTGGCGTTGAGGTAGCGTTCCGCCCGCATGACCACGGAAGTTTTGAATCGACCAGTAAAATACGCCGCCCTGGAGTGGCGCAATGCGCAGGGTGAGAAATTTGAGGCCATTCAGGAAGGCACCCGATGTTATTTGAAAGACGAGGCGGAGCCGTACACTGGTAAAGCGGTGGAGTTATTCGAGAACGGCAAGGTATCGTTGGAGGGCGAATTTTTGAATGGCAAGGCGCACGGCGAAGAGACGTGGTGGTATGAAAACGGGCAACGGAACTCGCTGGTGACATTTTTGGAGGGCGTGCGGCACGGGCCGCATCTGGTGTGGTACGAGAGCGGGCAACTACAGATCGATGTGTGCTACACCCACGGCAAGCGAGACGGTCGCCACGCGGTGTATTACGAGAATGGCCAGGTCCGTTCTGAGGCCTACTTCAATGGCGAAAAGCTGGAAGGTAAATACACTACTTGGTACGAGGACGGTAGCAAACGCAGTGAACGCGTGTTCGCTGCTGGTACAGAAATCAAGCGGCGCGAGTGGACAGCGAAGGGTGACCAGAAAACGCTGAACAACTGGAAGGCCGACGGCACGTCAAAGGCCGGCGCATAATCGGTTGGCATTGGGCTTTTGCCGCATGGTAGGTTTCTTGCGTGGGGACTGAATCATCAGCTTGCAGTAGGCTGCGGCTGTTGCTTTGCCTGTTGGGAATTCAATCCACACTCCTCGCGGCGCTTCCCAATATTCCCAAACAATGGCCGGACGTAACCGGCAAGGTGCATTCCGTAGCCGGACAGCCGGTGGTGCTAGCCTGGACTGGCTTGGGATGTCCGATGTCCAATCTCTATCGGCCGCGTCTCGCCCGATTGGCAGATGAATTTGCGCCGAAAGGGGTTCGGTTCTTTTTGCTTAACTCCAATTCTCAGGATGCCCCGGCTGATCTAAAACGATTGGCAGCGGATTTTACCTTTCCAGTGATCCGCGATGCGGGCGGCCAACTGGCCCGGCGATTGCAGGTGGAGCGCACGACTGAAGTGCTGCTCCTGGATGCCAAAGGCCAAGTGCGATATCGCGGGGCGGTGGATGATCAGTTTGGCTTTAAGGAAACAGAAGCAGGGGGTGTGGGCGCCTTCCGTCGACCAGCCCCCACTCAAGCGTATTTGAAACAGGCAGTCATCGCGGTGCTGGCCGGTCGGCCGGTGTCGCCGGCCAAGACGGAGCCGTATGGTTGCGCGTTGGGGTTGGGCGAAGCCCCTCGCGGCAATGCGGTGACATTTCATCAGCACATCGAGCCACTTTTGCAGGTTCATTGTCAGGAATGCCACCATACCGGTGGCGGTGGGCCGTTTGCTTTGGAGACCTACAAGCAGGCAAAGGGCTGGGCCAAGATGATGGCAGAAGTGACCGCCGAAAAACGGATGCCGCCTTGGAACGCGGATCCCAAGGTGGGGCATTTTAAAAATGCCCGCGGCTTGGCCCCGAATGAAATTCAAATGCTGGCCGATTGGTTTCGGGCCGGGGCACCCAAGGGCAATCCGGCCGGAGCACCACCACGTTTGGTTTGGAGCGGCGATCTGGGTAACGGCAAACCGAGCCACGAGCTGGTGTTGCCGGCATTTGATGTGCCGGCCGAAGGGCGCGTGCCGTATCGTTATGTGAGCGTGCCCACGAATTTCAAGGAGGATAAGTGGATTCGTGCCGCAGAATTCACCAGTGACACGCCTGAGGTGGTGCATCATGTACTTACGTTCCTTAATGAACCCAATGGCCGCGCGCGACGAGCTGATCGGCCTTGGTCGCCGCCATTTGATATGTTGGCACCATTGCAGGGCGCGCGACCCCGGGAGTTTCCATATTGGATCGCGCGCAATCGGCGTTATCTAAAGCAATATCAGGTGGGGCAGGGCGGCGGTCTTCACGGATATTTCCTTTCTGGTATCGTAGGCGACCGGCCGTTGGTGTATCCGGCTGGGCGCGGAAAATTATTGCCAGCCGGTGCCACCATCGTATTCCAAGTGCACTACAACCCCAATGGTAAGGCGCACCAGAGCACGAGCCGTTTGCGGTTGTGGTTTGCCGATAAACGCCCCGAACAGGCGGTGGACATGCACGCGGCGTCCACGGTGGTTTTTCGTATTCCGCCGGGGGTTCCCAATCACCGGGTGACCGCCGTGCATCGGTTTCAGAGAGACGGCCTTTTGCTGGGCCTCCAACCGCACATGCATTACCGGGGTAAATCGTTCCGTTACATTGCCGAGTATCCCGGCGGCCACAAGGAAACGCTGCTGCACGTGCCGGATTTTGATTTCAACTGGCAGCACAAATACGAGTTGAGTGAACCCCGATGGCTGCCGCGAGGGACCGTATTGCGGGCGGAAGGCACCTTCGATAATAGCCCCGGGAACCTGGATAATCCGGACCCCAAGCGATCGGTATATTTTGGCCTGCAATCAGATGAGGAAATGTTCATCGGCTACTTTGAAGTCATCTGGAATGC
>WTHG01000240.1 GCA_011523245.1 Verrucomicrobiales bacterium
ATGAACAACCGGCCATACATCATCGCAACCGGCCTCGTGCTGCTGCTCGCAATAGTGTTTTTCAACCTATCGCCGGACAGCTCTGCGCGCTTAAAGCGTGTGCTCGCCAGCTTTCACATTCCGCTTTTTTCCGTGCAAAAAACTGTGGAGGCCACCGGCGATATTCTCGTAGACCAAACCGCCCCCCGCAAAGTGCTCTTGCAGGAAATCCGTGAACTGAAACGCCAAAACCAAATCCTCGAACTGCGCCTTGGCCAAACTCAATCTTTGGAACGCGAAAACCGTTCCCTGCGCGACCAGCTCCAACTTCGCCCCAAACCTGAATGGAACCCGCGACTCACCCGCATAGTCGGCCGCGACCCCGCCAATTGGTGGCGCTCTGTGTTGATCGATCTCGGCTCTAAAGACGGTGTTCGTGTGGACATGCCTGTGATGTCCAGCCAGGGCCTCGTTGGCCGCGTTCAGGAAGTGCATGACCACCGTTCTCGCGTGGCGCTGCTTGGCGATCCCGCCTGCCGCATTTCTGTCACAATCGAAGCCACCGGCGAGAGCGGCATCATCAGCGCCAGCGGGGGCACTGTGTTCGACCCCACCTTGGTCAAGCTGCTCTATCTCCCCGCCAACACCGAGGCCCGCGCCGGCGACCAGCTTTACACCAGCGGCTTGGGCGAAATTTTTCCGCGCGGCATTCCCGTTGGCAAACTTACCGCCGTCGCCACCGCCCCCGGCGCACTCACCACACAAGCCAGCGTGAAACTTTCCGTAAACTCCTCCAAACTTAACGAAGTCTGGGTACTCATGCCATGAAAGGTTTTTTTACTCTCACCATATTGCTGACCGCCCTAGCTTTGATTTATGCGGCTTCGGCCTGGCATTTGCCCCGACAACTCACTGGAGCCCAACTGGACCCTTTGCCTGCGCTCATGCTCGTCGTAGCTCTGCGTGCACCCATCTCCGCCATCACCGCATTAGCCATTGGCGGCTCGCTTTTCCAGAGTGCCTTGTCTTCCGGTCCAGTGGGGGCATCGCTCCTCCCCCTTTACGCCCTGGGATTGATTGTTCATCTGAACACCCACAGCCTATCCCAACACCACATTGGCCCACGCTTTGCGCTCGGCGCCATCGCCGGCGGGCTCGTTCCAGCGGTTACGTTGGGGTTATTACTGCTCTCGGGGCATGAACCATTGGTGGGCTGGTTCACTCTCTGGCAATGGTCTGTAGGAATATTGGGCAGTGGAATCTTTGCCGTGCTCTTTTTCCCGCTGCTCGATTGGCTTGACCGATCGGTGGAAGAACAACCCCTGGCGGCCCCTTACGATACCACCACCCGCATCGTGCGCGGCACTCGATTCCATGGATAACCCGGAAGCCCAACGTGATCAAGATTCCCGCGTGTACCACGTGGGGGCCTGCTTGCTTCTGGGAACAGCCCTGCTCCTAGGCGGTCTCTGGTATGTGCAAGTGGCCACGGCCCTCGTGTACATGGAAGATCAGGAAACTCAATCCATGCGCACGGTACGAATTCCAGCGGTACGGGGCAGCATTCTGGATATCCACGGACGACCGCTGGCGTATGATCAGCCAACGTTTGTGGTGAACGCTTACCTTGAAGAGCTTCGCCATTATTTCCGCGATGAATGGCAAGCCAGTCAGCCGGAAGATGAATTATCAACTGAGGAAAGTGCCCAATTGGAAATCGATGTCCGCCATCGGGTTGTCCATCGGTTCACTCAACAACTTGGCCTAAGCCAGTTCATGGATATTTCGCCGACGGATATGCAAAATCATTTTGTCAATCAACGCGCCCTACCCTTGCCGGTTATTTCCGGATTATCCTCCACCAATGTCGCTCGGTTTATGGAAAACAATTGGAAAGTGCCCGGCCTCGAATTAGAAGTTACCCCCCAACGCCGATATCCTTCAGTGAATGTCGCCCATTTGGTCGGCCATCTGCGACGGGACAACCGGAGTGACCAGGATCAATTGCATTACAACTACCGGCTGCCTGACTATGCCGGTAAACTCGGGCTCGAAAAAACCTTCGACGCTTTTCTCCGAGGCCAACCTGGCACACGCGCCGTAGAGGTCAACAACCGTGGATATCGTCAGGCCGAAAGCACCCCAGTGCCTCCTCAACCTGGAAGCAACGTGGTCCTCACCCTCGATTTTGAAATTCAAAAGGCTGCCATGAAAGCTCTCGAAAACGGTCTTGCAAAAACCGGCCTCCAAGCCGGAGCGGCCGTGGTAACCGAAGTAAATTCCGGAGACGTGGTGGCCATGGTTTCCGCCCCGGTGTTCGACCCCAATGAGTTCACACCGGGTATCAGCCACGCACTTTGGAACCATTACCTTACAAACCGGCCCTCCCCCCTTTTGTTTCGAGCTACACAGGAACGCTATCCCCCCGGCTCTATTTTCAAGATCATTTCCGGTTTGGCCGCTTTAGAAAACGGCCTAGACCCCGCCGAGCATGTCCAGTGCCGGGGCAGCTATCGGATTGGCCGCCGCCGCATCAAAGATACCGCCAGCCCGGGACTCTACGATTTTAAACGGGCATTTAAAAAATCAAGCAATTATTATTTCATCCACCAAGCCGTGGCGGAAAACC
>WTHG01000009.1 GCA_011523245.1 Verrucomicrobiales bacterium
GTCATAGAGCCCCGATTTTTCGACCGTTTCGAGCAGGGCCTGGTCAGGGGGAGCCCCCCATAACGCATAGCTCATCCGAGTGGCGAGTTCGTAATCATCGACAGGCCATAGCTGACCGTCTCCCACCTGTCGTTCGACCCGATAAATAAACCGCGGCGACTGCAGCATGGCCTCGATCACCAACGCTACGGCTTCCTCATAGTTGCCGCCATTGGCCACCACAGTTGTGGTGATGCCACGGTATAAATCCACCTCACGCTCCTCTAGCGGCCCGCGCAGCATCCATCGCCCCAGTCGCTCGATGAAACGCCGCATGTTCTTGTCGGTAAAACTGCCGTTGCCGCCAAAGCGCAGGGCGAACGGCCGCACCTCCATGCGTTTCACAATGCGCCCGGCCAGTTGCGCGTAGGCGTTGATGTGTTTGAGGTCGACGTTCAGATTGTAGGCGGTGTTAGAAAAACCGTCAGCGCGCAGGTCGGGTGGCAACAGCGCGCGGGCATCGTCCGCTATATCCACGCCCGTGGCGGCCTTCACCGTGGCGACATACTCGGCCAGTGTCAGCCGGCGCACCCAGTTCACATCGGTCTCAGCGCCGTGCGCGTATACGGCCGGATCAATGCGTGCGAGCGTCCATTGGGCACCGCCATCGATCCATTGCTTGAGCAGCGCCTTCTCGGCGGCCGACAGCGCCGGGCGTTTCTTGGGCATTTCATTTTTGAAAACACTTTCCCAAACAAGGCTCTTAGCCGCTTGGCCGGGCACAATTAAATCCGCATAGGCAAAGGCGGTGATCTTTTGCGAAAGATCCAGCTCGCCCTTGGCGGTGGCCGGGTCGTGGCATTCGAGGCAATGCTTGGCCAGCAGCGGCGCAATCTTGGTTTCAAAGAGTGCTTCATTGGCAGCGGCCAGTTGCGCGGTAGGATCCACCTGCGCCGAGGCGCCGGCCTTGAAGTTCTGGCTCACCTCAGTCGAGCTCAGGCTGCGGCCGTACACGGCCACCCAATACAGCGTGCCGCGCCAGGCGCGGTCACCGGAAAATTCATTGCCCAGTGCCAGCCGATAATTACCGTTCCAATTACTGATGGAGCCCGGCGTGGATTGTTCCTTCGTGAGCCGGCCATTGACAAACAGCCGCGCTTTACCGGCGGCATCGCGTGTGTACACGGCGTGAGTGAGGGCAGTCTTGAGCAGGCGCCCGGTCTCGATGGCGGGCATGCCGTTGTTGCTCGTGCGTGTGGTGCGCAGCCGCGCCTGCAACGCGGGCCCTTCCTGCCCCAGTGTCACGTTGCGGTTGGAGGTGTCACCGGAAATGGTGAAGAGCCGCGCCGGACCTTCCTGCGTGAGGTTGGCCGGTTCTAACCAAACCTCCACCGTGAGGGCATTGGAACGCTTGACGGCGTTCAGGATTTTCGTGGGCGGCTTGTCCGAGCGAATGGTCGTCGTGTTTCGGATTTCCAGAGAACCCGCCCGCCGTCTTACGTTTGCGGGCTGGTCAATCCGCAGGTCCAATGCCGGGGCTAAGCCGGAGCGATCCTTCACGACTGGGCCTTCGGTTGAGGCGAAATCGTACACTGCCAACAAGCCTGATTGCACGCGTTCTGCGGCCGGCAGGCTCAGGGTTGCAATGCCCACGCTCAAGATAAGAAATCGTTGGAACACGGTGGTATTGTTTTATTTTTGTGCTGAACGAGCAAGGTTGCTTTTTGTGCGGCTTCTGAATTGCCAACCATTGGTCATCGCCGCAGACTACGGCGATGCAATCGCGTATTATCTCTGTTCTCGTTACAGTCCTATCCCTTTCTGTTTTGAGGGCTGCGGATCCGGCGAAAAAGTATAACGTGCTGTTCATCATCTCCGATGACCTCACCTCTACGGCGTTGTCTTGCTATGGAAATAAAATTTGCAAAACACCAAATATTGACGCCATTGCGGCGCAGGGCACGCGCTTTACGCGGGCGTATTGTCAGGGCACCTACTGCGGGCCGTCGCGGGCGTCGTTCATGAGCGGATATTATCCGCATGCCACGGGGGTGTTGGGTTACAAGAGCCCGCGGCCGCAGATCGGTGATCGCGCCACGTGGAGCCAGCATTTCATGAACCACGGCTATCACGCCGCGCGCGTGAGTAAGATTTACCACATGGGCGTGCCCGGTGGCATCGAGCAGGGCGGGCATGGCGCGGATGACGCCGCCTCATGGCACGAGCGCTACAACAGCAAAGGCCCGGAATGGCGCGCGCCGGGCAAGGGCGAAACGCTGCAGCGCAATGCCAACGGCAAACGGCCGGTGGTGGGCGGCAATACGTTTGTGGTGGTGGAGGCGGACGGAGATGACCTCGTGCATTCGGATGGCAAAACGGCGGTGAAGGCGGCGGAATTGATCGGCAAGTTTGCGAAGCAGGACAAACCGTTTTTTCTCGGAGTTGGTTTCGTGCGGCCGCACGTACCGTTTGTGGCGCCCAAAAAATATTATGAGCCGTTCCTGCCCTATTCGAAAATGAAACTGCCGCCCAAGATCGAGGGCGACTGGGATGACATCCCCAAGCCGGGCATCAATTACTGCACCAGCGTGAACATGCAGATGGACATTCGGAAACAAAAGAAAGCGGTTGGCGGCTATTACGCTTCGGTCGCGTTTCTCGATGCGCAAGTGGGCAAGGTGATGGCGGCGCTAAAGGCGTCCGGTCAGGAAGACAACACCATCGTCATCTTCACCAGCGACCATGGCTTTCATCTGGGCGAACATGATTTCTGGGCCAAGGTGAGTTTGCTCGATGAATCTTCGCAGGTGCCATTGATCATCAGCGTACCCGGCAAGCAGCCGGCAGTGTGTCATTCGCTCACCGAATTACTCGATCTTTATCCGACCCTTGCCGCCCTGTGCGGGTTACCTGCTCAACCGCGTCTACAGGGCAAAGACATATCCCGTATGCTCGATGACCCTGATCATACTGTTCGTCAGGCTGCCTTCTCCGTGGCCCCGATGAGGAAGGGCTTTTTATTGCGGGAGGATGACTGGGCATTCATCCAGTATGGAGAACAGGGGCAGAACGGGATGGAGTTGTTCCACATTAAAACCGATCCGCACCAATACACCAACCTCGCCGGAAAGCCGGCTCATGCTCGGACTCTCGATCGTTTTCGGAAGCAAATGATAGATAAGCTCGCGGCCATTCGAGATAACGATTTAGGTAAATAAAACCGCTAAGTTCTTGGCGGAAAAACCTCGGGGTTGACAAGAACTGGTTCCACGGTAATCTGCAGACGTGCGGTTTGTATCGAACTTCATAGCTGGTTTAATTTTGGTTGCTTGGTTTTCAGCAACCAATCACAGCCTTCTTGTAGAGATTGTTCCAAATACGGAATCAGATGCATGTTGTGCGGAAGTAGATGAATACCCACAAAACCATGATCCATTACGGGATTGCGGAATTTGCTTCATTGAAGTGGAAGGCTCTCTTACTTTTGCATCAAGCAGATTACTGTCTTGCGAGAAAGTTTCATCAAATTTCGAAAGTTCACGGATCTATTTAGCTTCTAACTCCTCAAAGACGAGTAGGCTCATTGCTGACTGTTCTCCGCCAGATTTAGCATCTTGGCATTTTGAAAATCGAAACGCACTTCTCGGGCGTTCTCCATCAAATCTTCTTTAAAGGATCCTTAAAAGGTTCCGCTCCACGTTCGAATAAAGGCACAATTGTGTCTTGGTATTTATTGTAATTAAGTTTTGAGGATTTTTAGATGATAATTTTAAGTAGAATAACAGTGATAATTATGACCTTGGTTTTTGGGGTTCATATCGGTTTTGTGAACGCTGCGGATGGCGTGCCGGAAGTGAGCCGCGATGTTCGCGCCAAGGCGGCCTTGGTTAAGTTGAAGAAAGAAAAACAGGTGGCTCTGCTGTATGTGAAGGGGATGACGTGACCCTCCTGCGCGATCGGCATCCGTGTGAAGCTGAGTAAATTGGATTTCGTGGACGGCAACCGTTTCAAGCGGGGCGTGGACATGGATGTGAACAGTCAACTACTGACCGTCGCTTTAAAGGAAGGGGCACAGCCGAATTGGCAATTGATTGATCAACAGATCGATGATGCCGGCTATATGGCAGTAGAATGGTTCTCAATGGAAAAGGGTGAATTGAAATCGCACCCCTTCCTCAAGGTCGCCGAATGAGACGCTCCATTTTGATGACCTTATCAGGCTGGTTCCTGACGGCTTCCCTCTCGGCAGATGAACCGATCATGAACATGATGCCCCGCTGGGATGACGGCTGGGGATATCAGTTCATCGAAGAGTACCGACACGAGAGCGATCTGTTGCTTGGCAGCCGCGCCCTGCATCCGGGTTATACCGAGGATGTGCACCTGCTACATTTCCAATCCGTTTACACTTGGGACAAATCTATCCGCCTTACGGCCAAGCTGCCTTATGTGCTCGACGCCCGGCGGGAGATGCCTGATGGCTCCGGAGGGAAGCGTATTGAGCATGATAACGGCATCGGCGATGCCACACTGGCGTTGCCGTTGAAAAAATATTTCAATCTCGACGGCAAAAGCGGGTCCTGGACCTTTAAACCGATGTTGCGCGTGCCGTTTTCGGGCACGGATGATTATGAGATTTACGACAACCAATGGGGCAACGGTCTCGGCTTGGGGTACGAGTACGAGACCGCGAAATTTCATGTGCACTTCAGCACCAGCGGTTGGGTATATCACGGCAATGAACCCTTTGAATCCTGGTCCACGATCGATCTCGGCTATAACTTCAATGCCTTGAGATCCAACGGTGCACTCATGTGGGAGACAGATTTTCACTACGAGGATGACGGCTCGGAAACCTTGATGGCGGGCCCGGCACTGTACTGGAATATCAACGACACGGCGCACTTTCGGATCGAATGGAAACATGATTTCCACGACCGCCAGGGCGTGCTCGATCACGGCAACGGCGATGTCTTCAAGTTCAGTCTCGGTTTCGTTTTTTAGTGGCCAAGCCACGCGCATGAGGGGAGAATCATCCTCGCGTGAAACATCTGTTGTTCATCGCCGTTCTGGGAGTCGCAACTTTTTCGGCATCCGCCGTTGATTACCTGCGTGACATTAAGCCGGTGCTGAAGGCGCGGTGCTATGCGTGTCATGGGGCGTTGAAGCAGAAGGCGGGGTTGCGGGTGGATTCGGCGGCGAATTTGCGCAAGGGGGCGAAGGGCGAGGATGTGCTGGCTATTGGTAAACCGGCCGAGAGCGAGTTGCTGGCGCGGTTGACCTCGAAGGACGCGGGCGAGCGCATGCCGCCGGAGGGGGCACCGTTGAAGCCGGCGGAGATTGCCGCCATCCGCGAATGGATTGCTGACGGCGCGCCGGTGCCGGCGAATGAATCAGCCGAGGCGGATCCGCGCGCGCATTGGGCGTTTCAAATCCCGCAGCTTGTCCCGCTGCCGGGAAGCTCGGGGAATCCGATCGATGTGCTGCTGGAGGATTACCGTTCGACGCGCGGGTTCAAGGCGCAACCATTGGCCGAACGCACCATTCGCCTGCGCCGCCTTTATCTCGATCTCATTGGCTTGCCGCCCACGCGCGCGCAGTTGGCCGACACCCGACCGTGGGAGGTGATTGTTGATGAACTGCTCAAGCGCCCGCAGCACGGCGAACGCTGGGCGCGGCACTGGATGGATATTTGGCGCTATACCGACTGGTACGGGCTCGGCGCGCAACTACGCAACAGCCAGAAACACATCTGGCATTGGCGCGATTGGATCGTGGAATCGCTCAATGCCGACAAGGGCTATGATCGGATGATTCAAGAAATGCTCGCGGCCGATGAGCTGGCACCCACGGACCTGAAGGCGTTGCGGGCCACCGGTTTTCTCGCGCGCAATTATTATCTCTTCAACCGTACTACCTGGCTCGACGCCACCATCGAGCACACCGGCAAGGCGTTCGTCGGCCTCACGCTCAACTGCGCCAAGTGCCACGATCATAAGTATGATCCGATCACGCACGAGGATTACTATCGTTTTCGCGCCATCTTCGAGCCGCACCAAGTGCGCCTAGACCCGATGCCGGGCGTGACGGATTTTGAAAAGGGCGGCCTGCCGCGGGTGTTCGACAATCACCTCGACATCACCACGCGCCTGCATTTGCGCGGTGACCCGAAAACGCCCGACACCAACCGCGTGATGCGCGCCGGTGTGCCGGCCGTGTTGGCCGGTTTTGCGCCGAAGATCCAGCCAGTGAAATTGCCCGCATACGCCTTTGCCCCGGCTGGCCGCGATTATGTTCAGCGCGACCGTCTCGCCACCGCCAAGTCCGCCGTGGCCACAGCGAAACAGGAATTGGCCAAGGCCAAGCAACTGGCTGCCAAGGCTCCACCGGAAAAGCCGAAGCAACCCACGGAACCCAAGCCTAAGCCAACGGTGCCGAAGTTTTCCGTGCACGATGATTTCAGCAAACGCAATGACAAGCTTTGGGAAGTGGTGGGCACCGGCTGGAAATTCGAAAAGGGCGCGGCGCTACAGACGACGGCCACGCGCGAGACTGAGCGGCTGGCGCTCCGCCAGAAATTGCCGCGTGATTTTGAGCTGACCTGCCGCTACACGCATACCGGCGGCAGCCTTTATCGGTCCGTGACCTTCCGCTTCGATGTCTCGGCTGATCGCAAGTATGCCAACTACGTCTACACCAGCGCCCATGCTCCCGGCCCCAAGCTGCACGTGGCCTATACGCGCGGCGGCACCAGCACCTATCCGGCCGACGGTCTGGTCTCACAGCCCATCGAGATCGGCAAACCGTACACTCTGCGCCTGGCAGTGCGCGATCGGCTGGTGAACGTGTGGCTCAACGGCAAGTTTCAGATTGCCTACACGCTGCCCGACCGCCGACCCGACGGGCGACTGGAGTTGTCCGGCTTCGATGCGACCGTGGCGTTTGATAATATCCAAATCAAATCGCTGCCTGCCGACGTGAAACTGGCCGAGGCCAAGAATGCCGTGCCGGAAATGAAGCCGGCCAGTTCGGTGGAAATCATCGAAGCCAAGCTCGCCGCCGCCAAAGCCAAGGTAGCTTCATTGGAGACGATGTTCGCCGCCGAGAATGCGCGCGGAGATACGATTGCGTTTCAGAAAGCCACCCAAGCCGCCGCACGTGCCGAGGCGTTGGCTCTGAAGGCGGCGGGCGAATACGAACTGAAGGCGTTTGTCAAGGACGGCAAGAAGGTCAACGCCGCCCGCGCGAAGATTGCCAATGGCGACAAGAAGCTTACGGCAGCCGATCAGGGCAAGGGCAACTTTACGCCATTGCGGGCGGCCAAGAAGGCGCTTGAGACTCCGGCGCACAATGAAGGCCAGTATCCGACCGTGTATCCCGACACCAGCACCGGCCGGCGCACGGCCTTGGCGCAGTGGATTACGTCGCCGAAAAACCCGCTCACCGCTCGCGTGGCCGTGAACCATGTTTGGCTGCGGCATTTTGGCGAGCCGCTGGTGGAGTCGGTTGACGACTTCGGTCTGCGCTCCAAGCCGCCCGCGCAACAGTTGTTGCTGGATCATTTGGCGGCTGATTTCATGGCCAACGGTTGGAGCTTTCGCCGGCTGCATCGCCTCATGGTTACTTCACAAACCTATCAACGCCGCACCACCACGGCCGGCGCGGATGCCAAGACGCTTGCCGCTGATCCGAACAATCATTCCTACTGGCGCATGAACACCCGCCGCATGGAGGCGCAGGTGGTGCGTGACAGCCTGTTGCACTTGGCGGGCGTACTCGATCCGCAACTCGGCGGGCCATCGCTTAACCCCGGTGACGGCGTGCGCCGGCGCAGCCTGTATTTCAAACACTCCCGCGATCAGCAGGATAAACTGTTGAAGATGTTCAATGACGCCGATCATCTACAATGCTACCGCCGCACCGAAAGCATCGTGCCCCAACAGGCCCTCGCGCTGGCCAACAGCAAGCTCGCCATTGAGATGGCCGGCCTAATTGCCGGCAAGATTGAGGCCGATGATTTCGTGGGGGCAACGTATAAGCTGCTGCTCGGCCGCCAACCCGATGCCGACGAGCGCCGCGAATGTGAAGCGGCGCTTGCTGAATTGGAGCAGGTAGCTACCACGGCAAAAAAGGCGAACCCCGCCCAGCGCGCGCGCCGCGGACTGGTTCATGCTTTGCTGAATCACAACGATTTTGTTTCAGTCAGATAAATGATGGACCTGAACCGCAGATTATTCTTGGGCCGCGCCGGACTGGGCTTCGGCAGTCTGGCGCTGGGTTCGATGCTGCGTGGCGGCGAGAGTGGCGTGAATGGGCTCGCGCATTTTGCGCCCAAGGCGAAGAGTGTGATTTGGCTTTTCATGCGCGGGGGCGTGAGTCACATGGAGAGTTTTGATCCAAAGCCGATGCTCAACCAGCTGGCCGGCAAATCGATCGGCGAGACGCGGTTCAAGTATGTGCAGGATCGTGACCGGTTGAAGAAAGTGCGCGTGGTGGTGGTGAACGACGCGAACGGCCAGCAGCGCAACAAGCTTTATCCGCTGCAGGTCGGCTACAAAAAGTACGGCCAAAGCGGCATCGAGGTGAGCGATTGGTTCCCACACATCGGCGGCTGCATCGATGACATTGCGGTGATCCGCTCGATGTGGACCACCGATGACAACCATGGCGCTCAGGTGCAGTTTCATTCAGGCCGGCACATGCTGGATCCGCGCGTGCCGACCATCGGCGCGTGGGTGAACTGGGGCCTCGGCACGTTGAACGATAATCTTCCGCAGTTCATCGGGATGGGCCCGCGATATTTTGACCGCAGCGACGGCCATTACCTCGGGCCAGCGTACGATGAAGTGAAGCTGAAGATTGATCCACGTAATCCGCTGGACTACGCCAAGCCCGAGGGCGATCTCACCGGCGAAGAACAACGGCTCGGCTTCGGTCTCGTCAATCGCCTGAACCGTCTGAGTCAGGGTCGTTATCCGAATGACGCAAAACTCGAGGCGCGTATCAAGTCCTACGAGCTGGCCTATCGCATGCAGACTAGTGTGCCCGGTGTGGTGAATTTCGATGCCGAGTCTGAGGCGACGAAGAAGCTGTATGGCTTCGGCCAAAACCAAACGCGCTCCTTTGGTCAGCAACTTCTGGCGGCGCGGCGTTTTGTGGAACGCGGCGTGCGGTTCATCCAGATCATGCACGGCGCCGGTGCGGCGGGTGCGTGGGATCAGCATTCCAACCTCAAGGCTAAGCACTCTGAACTCGCCATGCAGGTGGACCGTCCCGTGGCCGGTTTGCTAAAAGACCTCAAGACCCGCGGGCTGCTCGACGAAACGCTCGTTGTCTTTGCCACCGAGTTCGGTCGCACCCCCGGCTCGCAAGGGGCCAACGGACGCGACCATCATCCGTACGGCTTCAGCGTGTGGATGGCCGGCGGCGGCATCCGAGGCGGCGTGACCCACGGTACCACCGACGAGATCGGATTTCACACCGAGGAACATCCCCACTACGTCACCGATGTGCATGCCACCCTCCTGCACCAACTCGGCCTCGAGCCTGAACGCATGGAAGTGCCCGCCCACAAGCGCCTCGAAATGGACTTCGGCCACGTGATCAAGGATATCCTCGCCTGATATGGCGTTTCAGATTTCTTGCGTGCTACTGCAAATTCCATCTGGCTACTAAAGACCGCCGGGGGCGCGGTCTCTCTGAGACCAATCGAAGTTGATCGGCTTGACCTGAGTCCTTTGTGACGGGAGACTTGCCGCATGCCGTATTTTTTTCTTTTCCTCGTGGTGGTGTGTGGATTTGCCCAGCCACTTTCGGCGGCCAAGCCCAAGCAGCCCAACATCGTGATCATTATGGCCGATGATATGGGTTTTTCCGATATCGGTTGTTACGGCAGTGAGATCAAAACGCCGGTGTTGGACAAGCTGGCGGCGAAGGGGCTGCGGTTCACGCAGTTTTACAACACCTCGCGCTGCTGCCCGACGCGGGCGTCGTTGCTGACGGGGATGTATCAGCACCAGGCGGGCATTGGGTTGATGACCGGCGATAACAAGCTGCCAGGGTATCGCGGCGAATTGGGTCGCGATGTGGTGACCATTGCCGAGGCACTGGGCACCGGCGGTTATCGGCGGTACATGAGCGGCAAATGGCATGTGACCAAGCATACACGGCCGCAGGGGCCG
>WTHG01000223.1 GCA_011523245.1 Verrucomicrobiales bacterium
GAATTGGCCTAGCCTCTCAACAGGTCGGCCGGCCAATCCAGTTGACGGTGATTGATATCCGGCCGGTTGAAGACCGGCCTTCCACGTTGGAGCTGAATGGAGAAGAAGCCGACCCAAACTCTATCATGCCGCTAGTGTTGCTGAATCCTATAATTGAACCGTTGGCCCCAGAAGTGAGTGGCCCGGAGGGTTGTTTGAGTTTTCCGGAGATTTATGGGGATGTGTCGCGGCCGGAAAAAATTCGGGTGAAAGCGCTGAACGAACGCAACGAACCGATTGAGTTTGTTTGCGGCGGATTACTAGCGCGCTGTGTGCAACACGAAACTGATCATCTGCACGGCATTCTGTTTACCGACCGGATGGATCGCGATACCAAGGCAGAATTGCGGGAGGAACTGGATGCAATTCAGAAAGCCACCAAGGCCACCTTGGCCGAGGCCGCCGGGGACGATACGGGTCAATAAACCCGACGCATGCTCGAAGGCAAAATGCCGAGTTCGCCGCGATACTTGGCGACCGTACGCCGGGCGATCTTCACTTTCTTTTCGCCCATCAATTTCACAATAGCTTCATCGGAAAGCGGCTTGGCTTTGTTTTCGTTATCCACCAGCTCCTGCAACAGCTGCTTCACACTGGTATTGCTCACCCCTTCGCCGCCGTCAGAAGTCTGAATGGCGCCGGTGAAAAAATACCGCATCTCAAACAAACCCTGCGGCGTTTTCATATACTTGCCGGAAACCGCACGGCTCACGGTGGTTTCATGAACCTCCACCTTTTCGGCCACCTCAGACATGGTCAAGGGCTTCAAGTGGCTAACGCCATGCTCAAGAAACTCTGATTGGCGGGCGACAATTTCTTTGGCGATATTCAAGATCGTATCCTGCCGTTGATGAATGCTTTTGATCAGGAAATTGCCGTCTCGAATTTTCCCGCGGATGTATTCGCGTACATCCTTAGAATCGCGCGCCTGCGTCATCAAATCTTTGTAGGCATTACTGATGCGTAATTGCGGCATCTCTTCGCGATTGGAGGTGACTTCCCAGCGATCATCCTTCCAGTTCACAAACACCTCGGGCACAACATATTGATCCGTGGTTTCCTCAAAGGCACTGCCCGGTCGCGGATCCAAGTGGCCAATGTTCTCCGCAATATCCTGCACCTCATCAATCCCCACGCCTAAGGCACGGGCAATCTCAGGAAAGCGCCGACGGCCCAGGGCTTCCATATGATCTTCCACAACCTGATATTCCATCGATTCCACCCGGCCAAGGCGTTCCAATTGCAGCAGCAAACATTCGCGTAAATCCGCCGCCGCCACACCGGCCGGTTCAAAGGAACGGATTACCGACAAAACTTCCTCAACCGTATCCTGATCCGAATTCGCCGCATCAATCAGCTCGGCCACGTTGGATTGCAGAAACCCGTTTTCATCGACATTGCCGATGATCACCTCGGCCACCTCCATTTCCTGCTCGTCCAGATCGCTCATATGCGCCTGCTCGAGGAGATGGTCGGACAACGTTCCCCGGGCGGTCAGGGATTCGAAAATAAAATCGCGCCTTTCCTCGTCCTCTGCACTGGACGCGGCGGCAATGGGCGCGGTTTGGGAGGCATTAAAGTGATCGCGCCATTCCTCGCTCAGCTCCGCCAGCCGCTCCATCTCAGCTTGAAAATCATCAAAGGGTTCCTCGCTCGACTCATCGGTGGGATCCACCTTGGTGTCGCTGGGAGGTTCGGCGGCTTCATTCTGATCCGGCGCGCCGATGAGTTCCCCGATACCTTCAACATCCGGTGATTTCTGATCCTCAATCGGCACCTCCTCCAGTACCGGATTCTCCTGCAGCTCCTTGTTCACCATGCCTTGCAAATCCAGCATAGGCGCCTGCAAAAATGCCAGCGACTGCTGCATTTGCGGGGACATCACCTGGACTTGCGCCAGTTTCTGTCCGAGATGCATTCTGGGTTCAAAAGCCATGGTTGGGCGGCTGGCAGTCTTTTACCGCTTAATCGCCCGAACTTCAAGGCAAATGGCACGCAAGTTGCTCGCCAAATCAAATTAGCGCTCCCTCCAAAATACTGCATGAGCGCCATTGTGTAATGTGAATGAAAAGCCTTTGTGCCCGCACCACACTACGGCTAAATTGTCCCCGTGGAGGAGGTTCAGTTTACCGTGTTGGCCAGTGGCTCCAGTGGCAATGCTGCTTACTTGGAAACGCCTAACAGCCGCGTGCTCATCGATTGCGGCATTAGTGCTAAACGAATCCGGGAAGCGTTACTGAATCTGGATCGCACCCCGGAACGGTTGAATGGCATTCTGATTACGCACGAGCATTCCGACCACATCAGTGGCCTCAAAGTGCTCGCCGCCAAACTCGGCATCCCGGTGTACTGTAATCGCCATACCGCAGAGGAAATCCGCCGCATCCATGATGCCGATTTTGACTTTCGACTCGTGGAAACTGGAAACACCTTTGAGATCGGCGATCTGAATGTGGATACGTTCCCTATCCCCCATGATGCCATCGATCCAATGGGCTTTATGTTGCACACGCCCGAGGGGCGGATTGGTTTTCTCACCGACATGGGCCACGGCACCCGACTGGTCGC
>WTHG01000385.1 GCA_011523245.1 Verrucomicrobiales bacterium
GGTTTTATAGAGCAGTTTGGGGCCGCCTTCAGGCCATTCGGCTGCCACACCTTTTACGAGATTCACGCCGTCACGATTTGGGCCGCGTCATTGGGGCCAGTCGGCAGCAAATACGCTGAGTGTGAGGCTCAGCACGAGAGAGGATGTAAGGATACGCATGGTTGTTTTGTTAAATGGGTAAGTTTTATTTATCGAATCGAATTTGTTGGACGACATCATTGGCAATGCCGAACCAGACGGTGGTGTAGGCTTCGCCTTGGGGACCTTTGATATTCATGCCCGTGTAGCCGAGCCAACCGCCCTGTGTCTTATCGGCCTTGCCGAAGACTTGTTCCACAACGGCTTTGGTTTTACCTTTATAGATGACGTCTATGGATGTGTCGTTCACGCTGGCTGTCCACGGGCGGGTTTTACCGACAGGGCCGGCGGGCTTGGGTGGTCCAGGAGAAATGCCCACACCCCCAAGACCGTTGCTGCCGACGACGTGGCAGTAGATGTGTTCCTGATCACGCAAATACAGGTGGCCATTGGCGACCACCGGGTGGGTCCACACCTTGCCGCTCCGGCTGCGGATGCTGGATTGGGGTTGCAGGCGGAATTTGCCAGCGACTCGGAAGGCGGTCGGGTTGGCAGGCACGAGAGCCACCGTGCCGTCCGATTCGTTAACGGCAATGATCATGCCATCGGCAATAGTGATGGCGCCTTTGCGCAGGGAACGGTCGCCGGTCCAGACTTCCTCGCCGTCAGACAATTTCTGGCAGACCAATCCGCGGCCGTCTCCAAAGCCGTACACGTATTGGCCGAGTTGAATTACACCGCCATGGTGATTTTGCATCACCTTGTTTTGCCAGACATCCCGCACGCGGTTGCCGGTGCCTACGTTGACTACCTTGCAGCCGACTCCGTAGCCGCTGCTGATGTAGACATTGCCGTTGCTGAAAATGGGCGTGGGCACGACTGCCGTGCGGCCGGGCCAGGAGGATTTCCAGAGCACGTTGCCGTTCCGGGCGTCGAGGCCGACTACGTTTTGTTGGGTTAGCTGAATGTACTGACGGGCCCCGTTGTGATTGACGGCGATGACCGAGGAGTATTGGGCCCCATCCTTAAACTGTCCACTACGCCAGACGACTTGGCCGGTTTGTTTATTGAATGCAGCCACCGCACCCTGATTGCCTCCAGGGGTGGCAATCACGAGGTTGCCGTCAACCAACACGCTCTCGGTATAACCCCATCCGGGTGTTTTGCCGCCAAGCCGGTTCATGCTGGTCTGCCATTGAATGCGACCATTGAGATCGGTGCAGATCAGGTTGCCCTGACCGCCCATGGCGTAAATGCGGGAGCCATCTACCGACGGGGTGCCGCGCGGGCCGCCGCCCCAGTTATTTTTGAGCTCGGGACCAATGTTGGCGGCCCATTGTTCCCGGCCGGTGCGGGCGTCAAGGCTGATAAGCTGCTCGGTCCCGCGGCGGGAGCCCATGGTGTAGAGCTTGCCGTTGGCGATGGAGAAACTGGAATAGCCGAGGCCGGCGTTGCTGAAAATCCAGGCGCGTGGCGGGCCGGCGGCTGGCCAGCTTTTTAGAAGGCCCGTTTCCTTGCTGACACCGTCACGGTTTGGGCCACGCCATTGCGGCCAATCGAGAGCGCAGAGAGTTTGCAGGCTCAGAGTCCAAATCAGTAGGATGAGAGTCGTGCGCATGGTCAAAGGACTAGGGGTTGGATACGTTGAATTGGAGTGGGATTCAACTAAATTACACACAATTTACAGTCCCAAGCGCACGGCTCGATCATTGAGCTGGGAGCGCCATTTTTGCAGGTAACTGTATTGGTGAAAGAGTCTCTCGAGGGACTCGCAATCCCATTGGGCATTGAGCTTAAGTGCAGCGGCGTCGAGAGTCTGTAATTCTTGCTGTATGCGACTGAGCAGGGCATTGGTTTTTTCCAGCCAATCGAGTGCTTGAGGAAAGGTTTGGGCCTTCAGGAGCGGAGATGTCTCAGCCTCTCGTTCGGCGAGAAAGGTGTCGATAGGCTTCAGGAGCTGGCCAACTTCGAGAAACAGGGCGGCGGTCTCAGGTAGAATATCGTGCACCTCTTTTGGTTGTTGGCCACGCTCAAGTGTCAGCAAATGTTGCAGGCGCCGCTTGGGGTCGCGCAGGATCTCGTGCGCCTGATTCAATTCCGCAAACCGGGCCTGAGCCGACTCTTTATTGGTCGGATCCAAAAACTTGTCCGGGTGCATGGCCGTTGAGTGTTTGAGAAACGCTTGCTTGAGCGCTTCCGGTTCCAGCCACGGTTGACGGGGGAACTCCAGCAGCGCGAAGGCGTCGTTCATGCGCTGAAACTTTCGCCGCAGGAACAGGAGGTGGCAGCGTTGGGGTTGTTGACCTTGAACCCGGATTCCTCTAGGCCGCTTTGGTAGTCCAGCTCGCTGCCGGTAACATAGAGCGCGCTCTTGGGGTCCACCACTACGCGTACGCCTTGACTCTCTACGAGGATGTCGCGATTAGCCGGGCTGTCCTGTAAATCCATCTTGTACTGCAGGCCGCTGCAGCCGCCGCCCATCACCGCCACACGCAGGACGCCTTCAGGGCGGCC
>WTHG01000047.1:0-4448 GCA_011523245.1 Verrucomicrobiales bacterium
GGGGGAATAGATTTCGTTTTTGAAATAATACGGCACCATCACCGCCGCAAGCACCAGCCGGCCCATGGCATAACCCAATACGACTTGAATGAAGCCGAGATTGCCGCCCTCGGCAAAGAGCATCGCGGGCACACCGATAAAGGTGAGCGCACTGGTCTCGGTGGCCACGATGGAAAGGGCCACGCCCCACCACGGCAGATCGCGCCCGCCGAGGAAATAATCGCGCGTCGTTTTCTGCCCGCGCCCAAGCCACACGCCCAAGGCGATAATGCCCGCAAGATAGCCCGCGATGACCCCCCAATCCAGCGGGGCAAGCGAGGGTGAGACGGCGAACATCGACACATTTTCCTCAGTAAAACAGGCCTCGCAACCAAATCCCATTCACAGGATTGGGGTTGACCCTTGCCTCCGGAGGGCTATGCTCTTTTTCCCCGTTTGAGCAACTCAAACCAAAGGTTTTTTATGAGCAAGAAAAAGCAATCCCCGTCCGGCGATAACCGTCGGCAATTCCTGAAAAAATCCGGCACAGCAGCTGCCGCCGTCGCTGCCCTCAAGGTCCCTGTGTACGGCGCCGGCCAAGCACCCTCGGCCAATGTAAAGGGTGCCAATGATAAGATCGTGGTCGGCTACGTAGGTGTGGGCGGACGAGGTTTCGGCGCGCACGTGCGTCAAATGCGCCAAAACGCCGAGGCCAACAACATCGCGCAGGCGGCAGTTTGTGACGTATCCAGCCACCGTGCGAACAATGCCAAGAATTTCGTTTCCAAAAATTCCGACGATAAGGTTGAGGCCTACACCGATTACCGCAAGGTGATTGAGCGTAAGGACATCGATGCGGTAGTCTGCTCCACGGTCGACCACTGGCACACCCGTATTTGTGTGGAAGCCATGGATAGCGGAAAGGACGTATACGTTGAGAAGCCGATGACCCGGTACCTCGGCGAAGCGTTTGAGTTTTATGACGCCGTGAAACGCACCAAGCGAAAGGTACAGGTCGGCTCCCAAATCACCAGCTGCGGCAACTTCGCCAAAGCGGCCGAGCTGATCGCCCAAGGCAAGATGGGGCCACTCGTGCTCGCACAGGGTTCCTACATGCGTAACAATCCGAAAGGCGAATGGAACTACCGTCTGCAGGATTGGGCCACCAAGGGCGACATCCAATGGACCACTCAGGGCGGCAAAATCGGCTGGCTGCGCGAAGACATGAAGCAGATTGGCTTCAGCCCCGACCACTACTTCCGCTGGCGCAAATATCTCCCCTACTGCGCGGGCCTGTTGGGCGACCTCGTGCCGCACCGTTTATTCCCGCTGATGCGTGCCACCGGCAATGCCGAGTTCCCAAGCCGCGTCGTATGCCTCGGCACTCGCAAGATCACCCCGGACCGTGACGTAAGCGACAACACCCAGGTCCTCGCCGAGTTCCCGAGTGGCATGACGTTGATCGTCACCAGCTCTTCCGTGAATGAGCAGGGCCTCAATGAGACCATCCGCGGCCAATACGGCACCATGTACCTCAGCACCAACGGCAGTAGCCTTGAGTACAAACCGGAGCGTCCGTTCGCCGAGGAGTTTGATCCGGAGAGCTACACCAACCTTGAGCCCAGCGGCAACACCACCCCGCAGCACCACAAGAACTGGCTGGACTGCATCCGCAACGGCGAAGAACCCGTGGCCGGCATTGACCTCGCCATGAAAGTGCAAGCGGTGATCTCCCTCGCCGAGGTGGCCGACCGCCGCGGCACGATGGCCCACTTCGATCCAAAGACCCGCAAGATCACCGACGGTTCCGGCCGCGAGATCAAGGCCTACGATTACGAAGAGGAAGCCAAACTCGATCACGGTCCGTACGGCCCGATCAAGGAAATCGGCGGCTAAGCCAACCCTTTCACAGGCTCCACGGGCGACCGTGGAGCCTTTTTTTATCTCATGCCGGAAACCGTCACCGTTGCCGCCGAGGCCATGGCCACCCGTTTTGAGGTCGCTCTGCATGGCGCGTCTGAGGCTACTTTGCGCGCAGCGGCCGAGGAGGCATTGGCGGAGATTGGCCGGCTGGAAGCCGTGCTCAGCCTATACCAGCCCACCAGCGAGATCGCCCACATCAACGCCCGTGGAGCGCAGGAACCCGTGCCCGTTTCGCCCGAGGTTTTTGCCCTACTGGAACATTGCGCCGCACTGGGGGAACAGACCCAAGGCGCCTTTGACATCACGCTCGCTCCACTAATGCGTTGCTGGCGGTTCATGAACGACACGGGTGCCGTGCCGGCCGACGATGAAATACAAACCGCCCGCGCCCAATGCGGCTGGCCCCAGCTGCAGCTCAATCCCGCAAAGTCCACCGTGCAACTGGCCACCGAAGGTACGATGCTCGATCTTGGCTCCGTCGGCAAAGGCTACGCCCTCGAACAGGCGGGTGCCTTGCTGTTGGAAAATGAATTCGAACACTTCCTCATCCACGGCGGAACCAGCACCGTGTGCGCCCGCGGCACGCAGGCCGATGGCGCGCCTTGGCGAATTGCCGTGGAGCATCCCGATGCCGATCGACCGCCGCTCAATGTTGTGGATCTAGCCAACGAATCCCTCTCCGTCTCCGGAATCGGCGGCAAATCGTTTATCGATGAACACGGCGTGGAACAAGGGCACGTGATTGATCCTCGCACCGGGCGCCCCGCTCAATCCGCCCGGGTGGCGGCGGTGGTCTGCGACAGTGCCACCGTCAGCGATGCCTGGGCCACGGCGTTGTTGGTGGAGCCGGGCTTAACGTTGCCCGAGGGGTTGCGAGTCATCCACTAAAACGGATCCTGCCGGTACGGATCGAAGTTGCTGAGCTTCCATTCATCGACGAGATCGCCAGGCAGTTCGTTGAGGAAGCGGGAAGGCTGCTGGATCATGTCGTCACTACCGCCGCCGGCCACAGTGCGAATCATCGGATAGGAAAGATACAGCTCATCCTGCGCGCGGGTGATGGCCACGTAAAAGAGGCGGCGCTCCTCCTCCTCGCCGTCGAGCGAATCCAACGACCGGTTGCTGGGAAACATGCCGTCACACAACATCACCACAAACACCACCTTGAATTCCAAGCCCTTGGCTTGGTGAATTGTCGAGAGGCGAATCTTCTCGTCATCCTCCTCAGCGCGATCCTGCTCGGCCTCCACGTTGGTGAGTAGTGCCAGCTCGGCCAGAAATGTTTCCAGCGTTTCGTATTGCCGGGCAAACACACCGAGCTGCTCGATGTCGTCCAGCCTTTGCGGTGCCTTGTCGTAGTTCGCCTCCACATAGGCGTCGTAGCCGGCCTCGACAATCAGCTCGATCATCTTGCCCGCATCACCGGCCACCGGTTCCGATTCCAGTTGCGATACGGTGGCGGAAAACTGGGCCCAGGGCACCTTGGCCTTCTTGGGCACCGCGGCGCAGCGTTGCAGCGTCTCGGCCATTGGCACGGCGTCCGTATGCGCTGTGAGAAATTGATCCCACAATTTCATGGCGGTTTTGCCACCTACGCCCGGCAACATCAGTACCAGTCTTTTGAAGGCCTGTTCATCGCGTGGGTTAGCGAGCCACTTTAGGTACGAGGTCACATCCTTGATGTGCGCCTGCTCAAAAAATCGGATGCCACTGGTGATCGAGAACGGAATGTTGCGTCGCGTGAGTTCCAGCTGCATTTCCAGCGCGTGAAAGTGCGAGCGATAGAGCACGGCCATGTCGTTCAGCTCAATGCCCTCTTCACGCAACTCCAGCGCGCGCTGGGCGACAAAAGCCGCCTGCTCATCGGCCGCACTGCACACGGCGAGCACGGGTTTTTCGCCTGGGCCGCGTGAGGCTTCCAGTTCCTTGGCAAACTGCCGTGTGTTCGCCGCGATGGCGGCGTTGGCCAGCTGTAGGATCTCCGGCGTGCTGCGGTAGTTGGTCTCAATCTTGTAGACCTGCGCCTTGGGGTAGCGCTGGGGGAACTCAATGATGTTTTCGTAATTAGCACCGCGCCATGAGTAGATGCTCTGTGAATCGTCGCCGACCACCATCACGTTTTTATATCGCTCAGCCAGCAGATCAATCAGCTCCGCCTGCAGTTGGTTGGTGTCCTGATACTCGTCCACGAGCACAAACTGAAACCGTTTCTGGTACAGCTCGCGAACGTCTTCATGTTCCCTGAGCAGCTTCAGCCAAAGCACGAGTAGATCATCAAAATCCATCAGGCCCTGCGCCTTTTTGCGCGCGGTATAACGCGTGAGCACATCCTCGATCTGGGCGGCCAACGGCTCAAACCACGGGTAACGCTCCTCGATAACCCCGCGCACGGTCTGCTGCTTGTTGATCGCCAGTGAACCAATGTCGCCCACCACGTCCGGTTTGGGAAAGCGTGTGGCTTTCACGTCGATCTCCGCCTCGGCAATGCAGGCATTCACCAGCCCTTTGGCGTCTTCGCGATCTTGAATGGTAAACGACCGGTTGAA